>NZ_KV794853.1:77570-190824 GCF_001808885.1 Corynebacterium sp. HMSC074E01 | reverse complement strand
GCAGGTCAGCGCGTACAGATGGGTGTACCCCAGAGCGCGAATCAGCATGGACCTATAAAGCGACTATCCTATACCGGTCTGGCCACCGGCGGTGATCGCCCGATAGAGGTAGCATCACCTGCCGCCGACTCGGATATAGGTCTCATCGACCCGCCAGGAACTGGCCTGGCAGTCAGGTACCTGCCGGTACCACCGTGTTTGCCTGTCCAGCTCAGGGGCGTATTTCTGGACCCAGCGGTAGATCGTGGTGTGATCGACCGGCACGCCCCGCTGAAGTCATCATTTCCTCCAGATCGCGGTAGCTCACCCCGTAGCGGCAGTACCACCGCACTGCCCATAGAATGATGTCACGGGGGAAATGACGACCGGAGAAGATACCCATGGCTGTGACTATTTCACGTCACTCTTCCTACTGCCCCAACTGTGCAACAGCACCAATAAACTGGCGCCCCGGTTATAAGTTGGGGCGCCAAGTCGATGTGCTCGAGTCGAGGGATGTTAGTGGCCGGTGTCAAGCCGGCCAGACAGTCGGTTCAGCCGGTCCTGACTGGGGCCGTCGAGCCCGATAATGGACACGGTTTTGCCTCTGTCCTGGAACTTCTGCGTAATCGCGTCAAAGGTCGCGACCGTGGAGGCATCCCAGATCTCCGCCTCAGTGAGATCAATAGTGATATGACGGGCAGAATCGGTGTAATCAAAGCGATAAACCAGGTCATTGCTTGATGCCCAAAACAACTGGCCATGCACCCGGTAGGTACGAGTATCAATCTCGCCATCGCCGTCGCCGTCGATATCGGAGACCTTTTCAATGGAAACGATATGTGCCACCCGACGGGCGAACATGATCATCGCGGTGACCACACCCAGCACCACACCAATGGCCAGGTTGCTGGTGGCTAGGGTCGCAATAATCGTCACGGCCATAACAATGGTCTCAGAGACCGGCATGAGTTTAAGGGTGCGTGGATGCACCGAGTGCCAGTCGATGGTGCCGACCGAGACCATGATCATGATTGCCACCAGCGCAGCCATCGGGATCATGCCAACGATGTCGCCCAGTGCCAGGACCAGGACCAGCAGGAACACACCGGCTAACAGGGTGGATAGGCGGGTACGTGCCCCGGATTCGCGGACGTTGATCATGGTTTGACCGATCATCGCGCAGCCGCCCATGCCGCCGAAGAAACCGGAGGCAATATTAGCCACCCCCTGTCCCCAGGATTCGCGAGTTTTATCGGAATGAGTGTCGGTGATGTCATCGACGAGCTTGGCGGTCATCAACGATTCCATGAGACCGACCACGGCCATGGCCAGGGCATAAGGCGCGATGATCTGCAGGGTCTCCAACGTCCACGGCACGTTCGGAATAAACAGGGACGGTAAGGTCTCCGGCATCTTGCCCATGTCCGAGACCGTCGGGACAGTCAAACCGGCGGCAATGACCAAACCGGTGAGCACGATAATCGTGACCAGCGGGGCGGGGATCACACTGGTGAGCTTGGGGAAGAAAATCATGATCACCACACCCAAGCCGACGAGTGGGTAGACCATCCAAGGCACATCAATGAGGTGTTCGAGTTGGGCGGTGAAAATCATAATGCCCAGTGCATTGACGAAACCCAGCATCACCGATCGGGGGATAAAACGCTGAAGTTTCGCCACACCGAGGGCTCCGAGCACGATTTGTAGGACACCGCCCAACAAGACGGTGGCGATGAAATAATCCATCCCGTAACCACGCGCCACAGGAGCAATGACTAGGGCAATAGCCCCGGTGGCGCCGGTGGTCATTGCCGGGCGGCCACCGGTAAAGGCGATCGCAATGGCCATGACTACCGAGGAAAACAGACCCATGGCTGGGTCAACACCGGCAAGGATGGAAAAGGCAATGGCCTCAGGGATCAGCGCCAGGGATACCGCCAGTCCGGCCAGAATCTCTATACGGATACGGGCGGGGGAAGAAAATGCGTAACGGAAGGATGCGATGATCCCGGTAGGGGCATCAGCGCCGTCTGGACTCAGGAGGGGGCGGGGGGCCGCCGTGCTAGTTTCAGTCATAGATGTCCAATCTTTGAGGGGATAGGTAACTGGGCGAACGCCCGAAAGGAATCCAACCCTCTAGTAACTTTAGGTTTGGTGATGGTGGTCATGGTAGCGGGAGTTTTACTCAACCGCCAACCCAGGCACAGGAACCCGTGGGCAACATCACCGTGAAGGAGAACAGGCAATGCAAAACAGTAATTTCAAGATCGGCGAGGTCGTTGACCAGACTGGGTTGTCGATTCCCACCTTGCGTTATTATGACAACGTCGGCCTGATTACCCCATCGGGGCGTAGCCCTGGTGGGTTCAGGCTTTATAGTGAGGCTGATGTACGTCGTGTTTTGCTGGTGCGACGGATGAAACCGCTGGGGTTTACTCTGGATCAGATGCGAGAATTCCTGGAAGCTGCGGAGATTCTTCATAGTTCAGATGGCGGGCAGGACAGTGATCCCGCACAGCAGGCACGGAGTAATGCCAAGGCCACCCTTGCCGACATTCGTGAGGAGACGCGCACCCGCTACGAAAAGCTACGCAAGCAAATTGCCTACGCTGAGGAATTCCTCGATCTGGTCAACACCCTGGCACCCTAAAGTGCCCCCATCCTTCGCAGGGAGAAAGAGACCATCCGATTGAATGCGCTCTGTCGAGTCGCGTTCCAGATGAAGTGGACGAACGCCCGCGGCCTCTCCGGAGTGGATGGCGATAGTGCAGAGGACTTCTGAAATCCGTGCAGACGACTCCTCAAAACGACACAGTCATCCAAGGTCACATAATCGAAAATTGTCACTTAACCCGTTATTTTACCTACGCGGTGTTGTTGCAAAGTTGGGCCAGGGTCGAAAAGCCTACCCTCAAGACATTAGTTGTCCTTGCTCCGGGGTGCTTAAGCTGTCTCGAATATCCGGCTGACGATCACCGCGTCTGGGTTCGGGTGCCCGTAGGTAAACATCGTGCCCTGGCCCAACTTTGCAACAGCGCCGTCTAAAAGTATGTTCAGATCTCCTTGTTTAAGGATTGAAAACTGTAGTGTCTTGCTGTGGAGGCAGCAAGGTGGCGTATTGAGATGCCAAGTAAGTCCCGTCTTCCCACTTGGCTTTCAGCATCCTGGCGATACACATGACAGTGACATGGTGATCGCCTGCTCGGTGCAGAGATACCGCTTCTGATTGCGCACTGGCTCCGCTGACCCAAGTGTCCTCCACTAGCAGCACGTGCCGACCGGCGACTGCAGCAGGATCTATCACTGAAAAACGATCTGGGCTTATTGTGGGACGCGCCGGTGTTATCACCTGAAGATTCTAAAGCCGCTGGTGTGAGACGATTTCGGATATATGACCGAGAGCAGAATTGAGGGCACTAGCAAGTGCCCCACGGTCGCGTCCGGGACTGCGGTTGGTAGGGGGGACGTGAGTTATCACTTCTACCGGACTGACTGCTTGAGCAAGAGTTGGAAGATTATCTCGTAACGTGGTGTACCCTAACCGACTTAACTCAGTGTCCTAAATTGTTCATGACACGTGCAGTTTTATCAATCATGACCGCAACTTCGTGTTGCTCGTAAACATTTTGCATATTCCGGCCAAGGCTGACGTCTATCCACCCATTTGTGGCATGTTCTGACTTTGTCTCCGTTGCAGCTATGGCATCAATGATATTGCTTTGGTCTTTCCAACGGGCATCATTCAAAATGTAGACCACGGCCTTGTCCCAGGCCTGCTCAAAGCTTGGCTCCCTACCGTAGAAGAACGTTGTCTTTAAAGTCGGCGAATATACGCGAAATTCAAACATGTACCTTATTGTAAAAGTGGGGTGTAATCAACTTTTGCAAGTGTTATCTGTCTCGGAGAGAATAAGAATCAGAGTATGATCCTCTACGTCCGGTTCCTACCCCAGATCATTCCCACCGAAAGCCGCCGCCAACCGGCCTGACCTCGCTCACTCGCCGGGCCACGGCATCACCATGGGGATTGACCCTCGAGCCGGGAGCCCGGGTGCTTGCCAAGGTCCAGCGAAGCTCTCCTGCTGCCGTGAACTATGTCGCGGTGGACATCGCGTCCTACGAGACGGCCGATGAAATCAGGGAATTCCTGGCCGGAAATGGGGCGTCATCCCTGGCCTTTGCCTCTGATACCGATACGCGGCTCATCACCGCCTACCGGATAAACCAGCTAAGCACCGCTGTAATCCTGGACGCCGCGGGCACGGAGGTCTTCCGTGCCGTGGAGCCGGGTGCTGCGTAACTGCGGACGGCACTGGCCGCGGCGGGAGCCGGCTCAGTGAAGCCCCTTAGCCTGCGGCGGGCTCAGATGTAACTGCAGATTTGTTCAGCATCGCAGCGCTGAGGGTCGGCCACCTCGGCGGTTGCATATTGTTCGGCCACGGTCACCCGGAGCGCGGTGAGCTCCGCGATTTTCCGGTCCAGGTCCTGCAACTGTTTCCCCAGGACATCCCGTACGTGGGTGCAAGGCGTCAAACCGCTATCGCGGATCCGCAGAATGCCCTGGATCTGCGCCAGGGTCAGCCCGGCGATTTGGCTGCGGCGAATGAATTCGAGGCGGCTGAGGGTGTCGTGGGCGTAGTCACGATAGCCGTTGGCCGAGCGCTCAGCCGGTGGGAGCAGGCCCCGGTCCTCATAGAACCTGATCGTCTTGGTTGTTATACCGGCAGCATCAGCAACTTCACCGATTCGCATTTCGGGTCCTCATCTCGTTCCAAAAATCGCATATGACCCTTCCATCGTACTGGAACGTTCCGCATCGGCACCCGCAAACCAACAGGTCCCGTCGCCAGCTTGACCTTCCCCCTTAGTGGAAGGTCGATGATGGGGTGTGACGTACTACTGGCCGTCTGGTTTCGTGTTGGGGTCCCCTGTCGGGGCCCCGGACACGAGCCGGACATATGAAGGGATGATCATGTCAATAAAAGTGAAGGGCCGGGAGCGCTCTGGCCTGGTGCTTGCGGCAGGCACTCTGCTGTCCTTCCTTGGTGTTGTGATGGTGGCGCTGGTGTGCTGCGGGGTACCCGTTCTGACGGCTGCAGCCGGTGTTTTCGCCGCGGCCGGCGCAATGGCCGGCAACCTCTGGTTCATTGCCGCCGCAGCCCTTGCCGCCGCAGCCCTTGCCGCGGGGGCCCTGCTCCTGCGGGCGCAGCGTCGGGGCAGCCCGGGGACGGATTGTTGCGCCCGTTCCCGCCCGGGGGCCAGCCTGTCCGCGGGTTCTACTCCAACACCTCATTCATCGTCGGAGCAGGAGCGGTCCGGGCAGTCCCGGGCCGGTGCTTCTGAGGATGCGGGGTCACAGGGATGACGGGTGTTTTGGGTCTGGCCTTTCTGACCGGAATGCTTGCCACGGTGAATCCATGCGGGTTTGCGATGCTGCCAACCTATCTGGCGTATTTCATTGGTTCAGGCCCCGGTGCGGGACGGAAGCGGCCGTTGCTTGCAGGTCTTCAGGCCGGGGTTGCCCTCAGCGCCGGTTTCGCCACTGTCTTTGTTACGGCCGGCCTGCTCGCCGCTGTAGGCCTGCGGTCGGTGGCGTCGGCGCTTCCCTGGGCGGCGGCGCTGATCGGAGCGGTTATTGTGGTTGCCGGCCTTGGCATGGTGTTCGGATGGCAGCTGCCCGGGGCGAGGTTGAACCTGCCCCGGATTCTGAAGACGGACGGGACCAGTTCGGGCCTCAGGGCGGTCTTTGGCTACGGGGTGGCCTATGCGGTGGCTGCGCTCTCTTGCAGCCTGGCCGTGCTGCTGGCTGTTGTCGCCCAGGCTGTGTCCACCGTGCTGGCGGTCTTCGCCGCCTACGCCTTGGGCTCCTCGGTGGTGCTGGTCCTTCTGTCCCTCGGTGCAGCGGTAGCGCGGGACGCCCTGGCACGCCACGTCCGAAGGATCCTGCCGTTTGTTAATCGTCTCGGCGGAGCCGCGCTTATCCTCGCAGGGATCTACCTGTTGCTCTACTGGGTTCCGGCCCTGTCCGGCGGGCAGGCCGGGGAGATCATGGGCGGGACGGTCACCGAAGCCAGCGCGGCGCTGTCCGGTTTCATCTCGGGCAACTGGCCCATCATCACCCTCACCGCGGTGGCCGCCGTCCTCGCCGCCGCGGCCCTGGCCCTGCGGCGCCGCAGTAAAAGCAAGGCACAGGACAACAGCGCAATCACGGACGGGGCTGAGAGCAGCGACAGCACCGAAGCGTGCTGCGGCCCGGAACATCTTCTTCCCGACACGGCGCCAGGGCGCACCAACCAGAAAGGAAACCCATGACAACGACCAGAAACCACCGGCGGATCTTCACCATTACTGCCGTCGTAGCGGCCGCGGCCCTCATCCTGGTCCTGGCCCTCACTGCGTTGAACCGCGGGAGCGAAACCGCTCCCGCCGCCGGGCCAGCGGGCGCAAACAACGTGGACAGGATCGAGATCACATCTGTGGACGGCAAGGCCCTCACCGTCCCTTCCACCCGCCCGACAGTGCTGTATTTCATGGCGAGCTGGTGCTATACCTGCGTTCCGCAGGCAGAAGCGATGAAGGAACTGGAACAGGAATATGCCGATAAGGCAGACTTCGTCGCCGTGGACGTGACGCCGGAGAACACAAAAACCCAAGTGGACCAGTTCCGCGAACTGGCCGGCACACCCGGATACCCCTTCGTTGTCGACCGGACCGGGGAACTCACCCAAAAGTACGCGGTCACATCCCTGGACAGTACCGTCGTCATCGCACCTGACGGTGACATCCTGGGCCGGGCCGATTCCCGGCCCATGAAGGCCGATGCCCTGAAGGCATTTCTTGACACAACACTTCCGTAGCAACACCGATCTCTTCGCTCCCGTTCTTGACCTTCCCGTGCAGGGGAAGGTGCAGACTGGGGACAGCATGCAAAAAGGAACGCCCCCGGGGTGTTCATTCGAGACTCCATGGAGGACTAATGCCTGAGGCAGCACCAGATTTTGATTTAGCCGTGATCGGTTCCGGAGGCGGCGCCTTCGCCGCCGCCATCCGGGCCACCAAGCTGGGCAATCGGGTCGTGATGATCGAACGCTCCACGGTGGGCGGGACCTGTGTGAACACCGGGTGCGTTCCCTCCAAAGCCCTGCTGGCCGCCGCCGAAGCCCGGCATGTAGCTGTGGATGCGACCGGAAGGTTCCCCGGGATCAGCACTTCCGCCGCCCCGGTGGACATGGGTGTACTGATAGACGGGAAACGCTCCCTGGTCGAGGGAATGCGCTCGGATAAATACGTGGATCTGGCCGCCGACTACGGATGGGACCTGCGCCAGGGCACCGCGGTGTTCGCCGGCACCCCGGAGGAACCGGTCCTGGAAATCACCGGACCCGACGGCACCCGCGACTCCCTGACCGCCGCCCATTATCTGGTCGCGACCGGTTCGACCCCGTGGGCACCCCCGGTGCCGGGACTGGATGAAGTCAACTACCTGACCTCGACCACCGCCATGGAACTGAACGAGGTGCCCGAGTCCCTGATCGTCTTCGGCGGCGGGTACGTGGCCCTGGAGCAGGCGCAGCTTTTTGCCCGCCTCGGATCCAAAGTGACCTTGCTGGTCCGCTCCAGGCTTGCCTTGCACGAGGAACCGGAAGCCTCCCGTGCGCTGATGGGCGTCTTCGCCGACGAGGGCATCCGCGTGGTCCGCCGCGCAGCCGTAACTTCGGTCCGCACAGATCCCGCCGGCGCAGAGGTCCTTGTCACCGCCACGGTCGCCGGGGGCCAGGAGGAATTCCGCGCCGCAAAGCTGCTGGTAGCCACCGGCCGACGCGCCGTCACCGACGGACTGAACCTGGACGCCGTCGGCGTCAAGACCGGCGACACCGGCCAGATCCTGGTCGAGAGCACACTCGCCAGCTCCAACCCCAGGATCTGGGCCGCAGGGGATGTGACCGGGCACCGAGAATTCGTCTACGTCGCGTCCGCCCACGGAACCCTGATGGTGGAGAACGCCTTCAACAACGCCGGGCGCGAGGTCGACTACCGGCACCTGCCCCGCGTGACGTTCACCAGCCCGTCACTGGCCGCGGTCGGCATGACCGACAAGGAAGCCAACGAGGCGGGCATCCGGTGTGAATGCCGGGTCCTGCCCCTGGAATACGTTCCCCGGGCACTGGTGAACCGGGACACCCGCGGCTTCATCAAAATCGTCGCCGACGCCGACACCGGACGGATTGTGGGGATCACCGCCGTCGGCAAGGAGGCCGGTGACCTGGCCGCCGCCGGAGTCTACATCCTCGAGGCCGGCATGACCGTTGACCAGGTCGCGAACCTCTGGTGCCCATACCTGACCATGGCCGAAGGGATCAAAATCGCCGCACAGTCCTTCACCACCGACGTCTCCAAACTCTCCTGCTGCGCCTCCTGACCCGCGCCAGATCCCAGCCTAATCCCATTACGTTGTTGGCAGTTCCGCTTGAAGGAGCCCAGGATTCGTACTCCTAGCCCCATGCTGGGGCAGGCTATGTTTATCTGCGTTCCTTCTGCCTTGTGGCAGTGGAACTAGTCGCTGGCTTCGGTATGGCTTATTTTCGTCCCTGTCTGAAAATGATCCGGGGGGGTGTTCCCGATCTCTGTCTTCGCATAGATCAAGCGCGTTAGCATTTATTACCCTTAAAGAGTGATTACCAACGAACTTCGAAATTTACTGGCCAAAGCAACCACCCATGCACAGCGTTTTCAAGACGGAGAAGACCACACTGTAGCCGCAGCACTCCTCACCAAATCAGGCAAACACGTACTCGGTTTGAACGCGCACCACTTCCTCGGTGGTCCTTGCGGGGAAGTCTCGGCTTTAGCCAACCATGCTGCTAGTTATCCAGAGGACCCAATCCAAGCAGTAGCCGCCGTATACGGACCTACTGGTCAAGTTATTCCTCCCTGCGGTAAATGCCGCCAGGTGCTTTTTGATGTTGATCCGTCCATCCGGTGCATCGTGCGCGGAAGCAATGGACTTGAAGCACCTACCGTAGAAGAACTCTTACCATTCGCATTCAACTGGCGAGACATAGAACAAGAGCAGCGCATCTACATGTGGGAAGGCTACGAGGAATCAATTCGTAGCGGAGAAAAGCAACAAACCATCCGAGTAGATGATCCTTTCCATGAAGGAAGTGCCCAAATTGTCTTCGAGAAAGAATCCGGAGAGGTCGTCACCATTCCTGCACAGGTCACGTCCGTTGTCTCGACCCAGCGAAGTGAATTATCGGAAAAGCAAGCTAGAAATGACGGTTTTGGCTCTCTCACCGAGCTTCAGGAAGCGCTAGATACTCACTATCCCGGATTAGCTGCCGATGACGAAGTCGACCTCGTAGAGTTCAAACTCCAGTAATTCAAACAATCTAAAAGCGCACTTACCCTTTTTGTAGAAGCAGTAAAACTACACCAGAGTTTGTGACTTAGGGGAGTGCTTCACATCTGCAAAACCGACGACTAATTTCTTGTTTTTCTGTGTGTCAGCTCACTAACCAAAAGCCTAGGACACGCACCTGTGCGCCTTGTTTATTGGAGCGCACGGGGATACTGGAGACTACGAGTACGCACTAGACGCCGCCAACAGTGCAGCCGGACACCTGCAAGCAATACAAGCGGAGCTGCCTTCCACTTCCCCACTGGACCGCGACGCCGGCATGCTCGCCAAGTTCGTGCGCGCAGCACAACGAAATCTGTCTCAACAACGACCCGCAGATAATCCCGACGAACTTCTAGACTTAGCCACCAGCCTCAAAGAAAGGCTGGAAGGGGCGGATTCTAGGGGTCATTTTTCTTTGGCTAAACGCGGTTTTAGGCCGAATTTCGGCTCTCGACCACGAGCTCTAGGCCACGGGCTTCGTCCTCGTTTGAGAACCAGCCGGTGGCCTTGGTCGGGCTACGCCGCAAGCGGTGGCGCGTTGGGGAAAGCGTCGGTGCTAGTCTCATTGCGTCCGCGGGTGAAATTGGATAGCCGAAAGTTTAATTGCTGGGATTCTGTAAACTCTGTGTGATTAGATTCACACGCCCCGACAGCGCTTCAAAAAGACCTTCCGGGCGTTATAGGAGCCACCGATAACGCCCGGTCGGGGCCGTTTGGAACGCTGCCGCTACGTCAGAGCCCGAAGGCTCCGCCGCTGACGAGGATCACGATACCGAGGCCGATGAGAACGATGGGAAAGAGGATGTGCTCAAAGCGTTCGAGCACTTCCGCGATCGGGGGGCGGGTTGCGACGAACTTTGCCAGGGCCACCAGGACCGCAACGAGCGCGAGGAAAATAACGCAGTAGGCGACTACTGCGAGAGGCTCCACGCTGAGGAATACAGGGGTGTAGACGCCGATGTTGTCGCCACCGTTGGCAAAGGTGACGCCTGCGACTGTCCCCACGCCAACCTTCTTGCCGGCAATCTTGGCCTCGTCGTCATCGTCCTCATCGTCTCCGCGCCAGGCCTCCCATGCGGCCCAGAGGCCGAGGCCCAGCGGGATTAGACCGAAGTACGGGATGGCTGTCGAGGGCAGGAATGCTCCGGCGCCCATGGTCACTAGAACCGCGGCACCGAGGATGCCCGCGAATCCGAGGTACTGGCCGGCCAGAATGCGGGCGGTAGTGCCGCGCTGGCCTGCCCCTCGCGCGAAGAAGAGGGAGAGCACGATGATGTCGTCGATGTTGGTAGCTGCGAACAGGCCTATCGCCTGCAAGACCGAGGTGAGGATCATGCGTCCTCCCCAGCTGCGTAGCACCCGGGAAGCGAGCAGGCGGGATCGATGCACGGGGCGTCTTCGTCTACTGCCAAGGTGGCATCGACCAATGTGGTCAGCGCCTGCGCCAGGTGCGGATCGGCGATCTCGTATCGTGTCCGACGCCCCTCGGGCTCGGAGACGACAATCCCACAATCGCGCAAGCATGTCAGGTGGTTGGACACGTTCGGGCGTGTCAGGTCCAGATCTCGGGATAGTTCCGCCGGGTAGGCGGGATGGTCGAGCAGGGTCAAGATGATCCGGGATCGAGTGGGGTCGGCCAGTGCACGACCCAGGCGGTTCATCACGTCGAGACGCGAAGCAATAGTCAGCATGCGCTGAACTATACAGCGATCGCTGAACTAGTCAAGTTCCGGGTAGCGGTGCAGCTGTGTGCGCTGCTGAAGCAGACAGTGAAAGTAGCAGAGATGGCGCAGATTCCGGCAAAGTTGCGAAAACAGCTGAACCACGCTCGTTTCTGATGATCGGCCCATGTGCGATTTGTGCCGCGCCGAAGGCAACCGAATTGGCTCGAAGTGGTGCTGTTGCAAAGTTGGGGCAGTAGAAAGACCGACGTGAAATAATCAGAGCCATGGGCATCTTCTCCGGTCGGCATTTCCCCCGTGACATCATCCTGTGGGCGGTGCGGTGGTACTGCCGCTACGGCGTGAGCTACCGCGACCTCGAAGAAATGATGACCGAGCGGGGTGTGCCAGTCGATCACACCACGATCTACCGCTGGGTGCAGAAATACGCCCCTGAGCTGGATAAGCACACTCGCTGGTACCGGCAGGTACCCGACTGGCAGGCCCGGTCCTGGTGGGTGGATGAGACCTATATCCGGGTCGGCGGCACGTGGTGCTATCTCTACCGGGCTATTACCGCCGGTGGGCAGACCTTAGACTTCTACCTCTCACCAAAACGGAATGTGGCTGCGGCCAAGCGTTTCCTGGCCAAGACGCTACGATCGAATACGACAGCCGGGTCCCCGCGGGTCATCAACACCGACAAGGCACCAGCTCTGGCCAAGGCAATATCCGAGCTGAAGGCGGAGGGAATCTGCCCTCAGACGGTGGAGCACCGGCAGGTGAAATACCTGAACAACGTTCTCGAGGGAGATCATGGCCGACTTAAAAGAATCCTGGGACCGAAGGGGGCGTTCAAAAACCGAATTTCCGCCTACCGGACGTTGAAAGGGATGGAAGCGATGCATTCATTACGGAAAGGTCAGGGCACGATGTTTGCTTATGGGCACCCCAATCCGGACGCGGTGATCGTCAACCGGGTCTTCGAGACGGCCTGAGAACGCCAGCACGCAGCGGCCATCAGGAAATGAGAAACTGGGTCGTCTCGGCTCTCCGCCCAACTTTGCAACAGCACCTATCATATATAGTACATGCCAGCTAAAGGCTTTCATCTTTACACAGCGTTGGATTTGTACTCGCGCAAGGTTGTGGGATGGACTGTCCAACACCGACAGGAAAAGACCATCGCTACACGCCTGATTGAACAAGTCATTGCTGACCAGGAGCTCAACGGTCACAGCGTTGAAGTCGTACACACCGACAACGGCAAAGTCATGACCTCACACATGATGAAGGACATGCTGGATGAACACGGCGTGCAGCTGTCATTAATTCGGCCGAATGTTTCGAATGACAACCCATTTGAAGAGTCATCACATCGCACAATCAAGCATCACCGCTATGCGTTAGAAACCTATGATGATATCCAGCATGCGCAGAAAGTCATCGGCAGGATTATCGACGAATACAATAACCGTGACCGCCACAGCGGGCTGAATGGATACACACCTAGTGAAGTGTATTCAGGCACGTGGCGTGACATCCTTGAACATCGCCGAGCAAAGGAAACCGTCTACTACGCGACGCACCCGCACCGCAGACCCAGACCCCGGAAATCCGTCTACAAGCCACCACCTAAAACGGTAGAAATCAACAACGGCAAACCCCTAGCGCCCGAGACATCGAGCGCGTAAAGTAACAACCACGTCAAACAGGGGGATGTTCACAACTCAAAGGCAGGCGCCGATCGAGGGCAAAGGGACCAAAGTAAGAGGACCAAACTAGAAGGACCACCAAGCGAGCCTTTCCACATCCCCGGCCGGCTGGTTACTTATAGGCCGAGAAGCCCGTAATCTTCTTGCCCATGATGAGGGACTGCACAGTGTCGGTGCCCTCGTAGGTGTGCATGGCCTCAATGTCCGCGAAGTGGCGAGCGATATCGTTTTCCAGCAGGATGCCGACTCCACCGAGCATGTCGCGGGCGTCAGCGGCGATGCGCCGCGCGGCACGCGTGTTGTGGAGTTTGGCCGCCGAGGCCTGTTCCGGGGCCAAGGTGCCAGCATCTTCGCGCTGGGAAACCTCACGGCAGGTGAGCATCATCTGGCTGAGGTCGAGGACCATGTTGGCCAGACGCTGCTGGATGATTTGGGCTTTGGCCAGCTCGCGGCCGAACTGGACGCGTTCGAGCACGTACGAGCGGGCAGTCTCATAGCAGGCCACCGCAGAGCCAAGCGCCATCCAGGACACGCCAATGCGAGTGGAGGTCAGGACGCGGGAAACGTCCTTGAAGCTGCGACAACCTGGAAGCTGGTTGGCGGCGGGAATGCGACAATCGGTCAACGTGATGTGTGCCTGGTGGATGGCACGCAGGGAGAGCTTGCCTTCAATCACGGTAGCGGAGTAGCCGGGGGTTTCCTGTGGGACGATGAAACCGCTGACGTTACCGTCTTCCATACGGGCGTAGATGATGGTGATGCCGCCGGAGGCACCGTTGCCAATCCACTTCTTCTCGCCGTTGAGGACCCATTCGTCGCCATCGCGAACCGCGGTAGTTTCCAAAGCGATGGAGTCCGAGCCGTGGTCCGGTTCGGTCAGCCCAAAAGCACCGAGCAGCGAACAAGATGCCATCTGCGGCAAGTACGAAGCCTGCTGTTCCGGAGAACCAAGCATCGAAATTGAGCGCATGGCCAGCCCCGCCTGCACCGCAATCACCGTGCCCATCGAAGCATCGGCACGCGTGACTTCCATGAGCGTCAAGCCAGCGCCAAGCGTGGACATCTGTTCATGGCCTTCCACCGAAAGCCCATCGGTCATCACGTCCAGCTCCCCCAGACGCTGAACCAAGTCCAGCGGATACTCCGCGGCCTGCCAGTGCCGGTTAATCACCGGGTCGGAGTAGTCGCGGAACTGCGCCGCGCGCTTCCACCCCGCAGCATCGGCCTCAGAAAGGCTGTCAAAGACACCCAGGAAATCAGTGGTGGACTCGAAGAGGTTGTGGGACATGGTCAATTCTCCAACTAACAGGCAATACGAATGGCGATTAGTGTTAATTGTGACCTGACTCTCCCCAGGCTGTCAAGTGTCTCATCACAACGCGCGGCACAGCCGGGATTCGGAACGATAACCAGACTCCAGGGCCAGTATCTCCCCCAGCCAACCTTCACCCTGCCCCCGCAGGTATACTAACCGCCATTAGCTCATTGAGGAGGACGCCCGCCATGGCCAACCAAAGACGCCGCGACCAAATCGCCGCCGCCGCACTCGACCTCTTTGACCAGCGCGGCTACCACGCCACCGGCATGGAGGACATCGCCAAAGCCGTCGGCATGCGCGCCTCCAGCCTGTACAACCACTACTCCTCCAAGCAGGAACTCCTCGCCGAAGTCACCATCACCGCCATGGAGGACCTGCTGCGCGCCAACGCCGCCTGCCTCGCCGGGCTGAGCGATCCCCGCAACAAGCTCGTCGCCACCATGAAAGCCCACGTCATCTACCACGCCACCCACGCCCGGCGCGTCCGCGTGGTCAACAACGAGCTCACCAACCTCGAAGAGCCTCACAAGTCCGTCGTCCTGCAACTGCGCCGTGACTATGTCGCGCGCTGGATGGCCGTGGTCAACGAGGGCGATTTCCACGCCGAAAACCTCAAAATCGCCTGCTGGGCGCTCATCGATATGGGCATCGGCGTGGCCCAATGGTTCAGCCCCGACGGTGACTATACCGCCGAGGCTTTGGGTGACATGTACGGCCAGTTCGCCCTGCGCCAACTTACCTAGGGCGCGCAGCCAATCTGCTGCTCTTCCTCGCGCCCATCTGGGTACTGCACGCGCACGCGAGAGTAGACCTCGGCATGGTAGCCGCAGGCCACGCGCTTATCGACGACCACCTTTACCTTCTCCTCGTTAAACTTTCCTTCCGCGCAGTTGGGGTCGCAGTCATTCTCTATGGCCACGCCGTCCGCCTCCGCGGAATCGGCTCCCCAGCGCTGCCAGTCCAGTTCGTTGACTAGGTAGTTATTGTCCGCGCAGGCCAGCGAGATGCGGTCGGGACCCTCCAGGCCCGTGACGGATACGCAGTCCAAGATCGCGGTGGCATCGATGGTGGTTTCTACGTCTGGCCCCACCAGGCCTACTACGCGTACCAGCTGACCAGTGGCGGGCAGGACGGAGAAGCTGACCTGGTCGGCATCGCGAATCACGGTCACCAGCTGGTCTTCGCCCTCCCCTTCAACGGTGCCGACCTCATTGCCATCCGCTTCCGCCAACATGTCATAGGCAATCTTTTGCTGCGCGCTACTCAAGCCCGGCTGGAGCAGCAGCTCCAGCGCGCCCAGTGCGCGATTGGGGAAGGAATCCGCCAACTTCTCCAAACCGGCACGGTCGGAAGCGATAACCAGGTCCTCCGGGCTGATGGAAGGCTGCGGATCAAAGCCTGGCACCTCGCCCTGCGAGGAAACCTCCACGGCACCGCCAGCATCCACCGCATATTCGGTGATCGCGGTGGCATCGCCGAGGGTGTCGACGCGCTTCATGTAGTCCTTCGCGGTCACGCCTTTATCCACCGCATCAGGCTGAGTAGCGGCGGCTTCGCCCGCCTGGGTCAGAACTTCTGCCGCCGAAGCCACGGGTTCCGAGTTATTAAGCAGCGGGAAGGCTCCGCCGATGAGAGCGAGCACCGCAACGGACGCTGCAGCTATGGTCCACGTGGGGCGGCCCTTCGTAATCTTCGCGAGGGTGTCTTCGGAGCGGGTGAGGGAGGCGTCGTCAAGCGCGGTGTCGGGAACGGGGTTGGCGGCGCGGAGTTTGTCGAGAGAGTTAGACATCGGTTTCTCCTGTGAGTTCGGAAAGGTGGGTGCGTGCGCGGTGCAGGCGAACGCGCACGTTGTTGCGGGAAATGCCGAGGACCTCGGCGATATCGGGGTGGTCGAGGCCCTCCCACGCATGGAGGGTGAGGATTTCGCGCTCGGCATGCGGCAACTGCATCAACGCGCGAGTGATGTCGAGATTGGCATCGACAGCGTCATAGCCGGCATAGGATTCCAGCTCATGGTCGTCGAGGTTCTCCGTCTCCCGGCGGGTGCGGTAGAACTCGCGCATCACGTTGCGGGCGATGCCATAGAGCCACGGCAGCGGCGTGCCGCGCAAGGAGTCGAAGCCGGCCCACGCCCGCTCGAAAACGTCGGCCGCCAGCTCTTCGGCATGGCTCGGTGGGACGCGGCGGCGCAGGTAGGCCATCACCGCCGGGTAATGCTCGCGGAACAGACGGGAGAACTCCCGTTTGCGCGAACCAAGCAAGGTAAGGACAGACACTAAATAACTCCATATTGTTCGTGGACTCACTGAGTATGTTGCATCAGACAGCCGAGCGTTACAGATAGGCACTGAAATGGTTTACTAGTAGAGCTATGGAACCACTCGAGCTCTCCGCCCTGACGGGCACGCAATCGCGCACCTACGGCACGCGCAAGATCACCAAGGATATGATCTCAGCACCCGTGCACGTGGCTATTGCACTATGGGATGAGCGCTGGGATTCCGCCGAGAACGGCACGATTGACGGCTGGGTCATCGCCGTTAATACCAAGAAAACGCGCTTCGTGCGCAAGGGCCAGATTCAGAAGGGCGACATCGTTGAAGTAGCCGTCCGCGAATTCGAGAAGGCCACGAAGAATATTCGGGGGCGCAAATGGATCGTCACCGGGCGCCGGCAAGCGGCACTGCGCGCCGCACTGGAGGAACGCGGCTATACCGTGACGGGGAGTTTTGCGGAGGAGAATAGGGCGTCGAAAAGCGCCAGCTCCGTGCGACGCAAGCAGGCCGGAATCACCGCGCGCCGCGCGAAGAAGGAAGGCGAGGCTCCGCGCAAGAAGCAGGTGGTCAAAGTGGAGACACCGAAGGCACACTGGTGGCCGAACTTCTCGACGGCCTCCTCGTGGCCCGAAGGCGCCACCGTGCGCATAGCCACGGATGCCTCCTCGGACACGGTGTTTAAGGGCTCGATGTGCTTCGTGGCCAGCAATGGTGACTACCGGTTGCGCACGCGCAAGACGACGGCCAGCACTGATGAGCTTGAGCTCGAATCCCTCACGTTGGCGTTGAAGTACCTGCTCAAGGTCGGTGCGACCAAGGCGATCATCGAATCGGACTCCGTCGCCGCATTAGAAGCGGTAGAACAGATTCGGCAAAAGGGCTCAAAGGCAATGCGCTCGCGGGGCGTGTGGAGGGGGTTGTCTTCGGGGTCGCGCTCGCGCTTCCAGCAAGCGTGGCATGACGTGGAGGGAGTCTGCGAAGTGACCATTCGCCGCGTGATGGGGCATGCGGGCGACCCGCTGAACCGGGCGGCGGACCAGATTGCGTACATGGGCCTGCGCGCGATTGCGCATCCGATGAAACAATCACGCGCCACGCTGAAAGAAGGAATCAGGAAGACGTTGGCCAAGCTCTAATTCGGGGTTCGGTGCACTGGTGGCCTAGGGTAAATCGCATGAGCAATCCCTTTGACTCCAATCCTTTCGAGGAGCCGGCCAAGCCTTTCAACGGCCGTGGGGCTAATCCCTTCGCGGAACCTGCGCGCGAGTCCTATGCGGAGCCCTCTGCGAATCCTTCGGTAGAACCTTTCGCGGATCGCATCTCGGAGCCTTTTTCCGAGTCTTTTGCCGAGCCCGAGCGCGCCTACGCCCCGGCGCCCATGCCGGACTATTCCCTTGAGCAACACTCAATGAATGGCACGATCCACAGCTTCTCCCTTTTCAAGGGGCTTTTGAGTCTGTTCTCGCTCCTCGTAGGCTTCACCGGAATTACTGATGGCGATGTGGCGATGGGCATCGGCTTCGCGCTGCCCGGAGCGTGGTACTTCCTCAAGACGCTGCAGCAGAAGGCCAACCCGACCACGCCGCAAAAGCGCCACTGGTTTGTCATTTGGTTCATCGCCATCGTGCTCATGTTCTTCGGCGCCTAGGCCACAAGCCGCCGCCGCGCAATGACCCGCCGCCACACGATGCGCAGCAGCGAATGCGGAGTCGCCACTACCTCACGCAGGTAGTTCCACGGGCGGTCTTTCCGCGGGGTGCCAACACCATGCATGCGAATCCGAATCCCCAGGTGCCAGGCCCACAGGCGGGTGCGCAGCACGTGGAAATCATTGGTCACCACGCGAAAGTAGCTATAGTCCGAGCACAACGCGTGGGAGCGCTCGAGGTTCTCGTTGGTGCTGGTGGCCAGCGGTTCGAGGAAAATCCGCTCCGGATTAACGTCCCGCTCAATGAGGTAGCGCGCCATCGGCTCTGCTTCCCCGTAACCGGAGACGATGATCGGCTCCTCCGGCAGCACGCGCGCCATCACCACCGCGCGATCCAACCGGCTGCGCAGCAACGAGCCGGGCTCGCCACCCTCCACGCGCGCGCCCAACACCAGAAGCGGAAACTGCATGCCCGCTAGCTTAGCGTGCATACTGGTCAGCATGAGCATGTGCGTAGTCGGTTCCATCAACGCTGACCTCGTGGTCCACACCGCGCGGCATCCCCAACCGGGCGAAACCCTGCTGGGCAGCGGCGGCACCATCACCGCGGGCGGCAAAGGAGCGAACCAGGCGGTCGCGGCCGCCCGCCTTGGCGCGCAGGTCAGCTTCGTTGGCGCGGTGGGCAGCGATGCCTACGCCAAGCCCGCGATGCACTACTTGCAGGCCAGCGGTGTGGACCTCACGCACGTTGAGGCCAGCGAGGAGGTGACGGGGCTGGCGGTCATCACCGTGGATGAGCAGGGCGAAAACACCATCATCGTGGTGCCGGGCGCTAATGCGCTTGTCGACGCTCCCTTCGTCACCACGCACTCCTCCCCCATCTCCGAATCAGAGCTCATCCTGCTCCAAGGCGAGATACCGGCGGAAGGTTTTGCCAAGGCAATCGAGCTGGCCACGGGCCGAGTCGTGGTTAACCTCGCACCGGTCATCGAGGTTGAAAAGGAAGCGCTCCTGCGCGCTGATCCGCTGCTGGCCAATGAGCACGAAGCCGGGCTCATCCTGGAGCAGCTGGGGTTGAGCGGCGAGGGCGCACCGGAGGAGCTGGCACGGCGTCTAACAGAGGCCGGTTTTGCCTCGGCGGTTCTCACGCTGGGAGCGCGCGGCGCGCTCGTGTCTGAAGGCACCAAGCTTATCGAAGTCCCCTCTCCGCAAGTCACCGCCGTCGACACGACGGGCGCGGGCGATGCCTTCGCCGGCGCGCTGTGCGCGAGACTACTTCACGGCGACGACCTCGTGGAGGCCGCCACCTATGCCGCTCGAGTCGGGGCTTACGCCGTCACCGGAGAAGGCGCGCAGGCGTCCTACCCCGATCTCGGGAGCAAGCTCCCCAGCTAATTACTCCCCGAGGAGCTGGGAACGCAAGTTCTCGTCCTTCTTCTCTACTTCGGCGGCCATGTTCTCCTGGTAAGCAGCCATCTTCTCCACCAGTGCTGGGTCGCCCGCGGAGAGGATGCGCACGGCGAGCAGGCCGGCGTTCTTCGCTCCGCCGATGGATACGGTGGCCACCGGAACTCCCCCCGGCATCTGCACGATGGAGAGCAGCGAATCGAGTCCATCAAGATCCTTCAACGCGCGCGGGATGCCGATCACCGGTAGCGGCGTGGCCGCGGCAACCATGCCCGGCAGGTGGGCCGCACCACCGGCACAAGCGATGATGGCTTTGAGCCCGCGCTCGTGGGCAGACTTGGCATACGCAAGCATCTTTTCTGGGGTGCGGTGCGCGCTGACAACGCCTACCTCGAAGGGCACACCGAACTCGGCGAGCACCTCTGCGGCGGGCTTGACAGTGGGCCAATCGGAATCGGATCCCATGATCAGGCCGACGAGTGGTTGCATGAAAAATCTCCTTCTTAATTAGGGCCTAGAGCTCGCTGCGGGCTTAAGTCCACCGCGCGTGGACGAGGAAGTGGGCGGCATCGTGGGCGATGCCGCGGGTTTCCTCCACGTCCTCACCAACGACGTTGACATGGCCGATCTTGCGGCCCGGCTGGTGGTCCTTGCCGTAGAGGTGGATCTTCGCCTCTGGGTAGCGCTCCATCACTTCGCGGACGCGCTGCGACATGGGCATCTGCGGATCTTCTTCGGCACCCAGCACATTGGCCATCACCGTGACCGGGGCCAGGGCTGCGGTGGACCCGAGCGGCAGGTCTAGCACGGCGCGTAGGTGCTGCTCGAACTGGGAGGTCACGCAACCATCCTGGGTCCAGTGGCCGGTGTTGTGCGGACGCATGGCCAGCTCGTTGACCGCGATATCTTCCTCCACGACCGCTCCTGGCGCGCCTGAAGCGGACGCGATGATGCAGCCGGCGTCTTGCTTCGTGGCAAAGGCGAAGAGCTCCACCGCCAACACGCCGGTAACGCCAAGTTCGGTGGCCACCTTGATGCCTACCTGCATGGCGCGCTCTGCCAGCTCTGGGGACAGGTTCGGGGCAGGAGCAAAAGCCTCGGCGCAGATGCCATCTCGCTGCACGGACTCGGTGACCGGCCAGACTTTTACCTCGCCGGAAGGGCGGCGGGCAACGAGCACGGACAGCTCGCGGGTAAGGGCAACTTTTTCCTCAGCCATAAGCGGAGTATCAGCTGCAAGAAGCTCAGCTACCAGCGGCTCCAGCTCCTCCGCGGACGGGAACCACACGCCATGGCCGTCGTAGCCGCCGCGGCGGGCTTTGAGGCACACGGAACCGTCGACAAGCGCGGCGAAGTCCCGTGCATCCTCCACCGATTCGATGGATGCAAAGCGCGGCACCGGGGCGCCCAGCTCGGACAGCTTCTGGCGCATGAACAGTTTGTCCTGCGCGTAGAGGAGAGCGGAAGGCTGGGGCTGGACGTTGAGGCCGTCGGCAATGAGACGCTCGACGTGCTCCGTGGGTACGTGCTCGTGCTCAAAGGTAATTGCATCCGCGCCTTCCGCGGCGGCGGTGAGCACGTCGAGATCGTGGTAGTCACCGAGCACCACATCCGGAATCACCTGTGCGGCCGACTTGTCCGGCGCGGAAGCCAGCACGCGCAGGTGGATGTCGAGCTCAGCGGCGGCCGGCTGCATCATGCGTGCAAGCTGGCCGTCTCCATAAACAGTAACGAGGGGTTTGTGTTGTTCACTCACTCTTTCAATACTAGCCTTGGGGCCATGATCGTCCGGCATACCATCTTTCAGAACTCCCTCATGACCGCGCTGTTGGATGGCATTTACGACGGCGAAATGACCATCGGCGAACTCTTGGGCAAAGGCAATTTTGGCATCGGCACCTTCGATGCGCTGGACGGGGAGATGATTATCCTCGACGGCGTGTGCTACCAGCTACGCGGCGATGGCACCGCGACGGTGGCGGACTTGGACCAGGGAACTCCCTTCGCGGTGGCCACGAATTTTGTCCCCCGTATTAAGGTGGCCGCGCCCAAAGGATTGAAGCGCGAGGAGCTTTCGGCCTTCATCGATGAGATCGAGCCTTCCGCCAACTACATGTACGCGGTGCGTATCACCGGCCGCTTCAGCAACGTGGTGACCCGCACGGTGGTCAAGCAGAGCAAGCCTTATCCGCCGATGGCGCAGGCAGTGGGCGGCGATAAGGAGCTGCGCTTTAGCGACGTCGAGGGAATCATCGGCGGTTTCCGCACCCCGGTCTTTGAAAAAGGCATCTCGGTGCCGGGCTGCCACGTGCACTTCATCGACGCTGCGCGCACCTCCGGTGGCCACGTGCTGGACTACACGGTGGATGAGGCCACCATTGAACTCTGCCCCGGCACGGACCTCGATCTGCGCTTGCCGCTGACCCACGAGTTCCGCTCCGCCAACCTGGCCCCCGATGACTTGGACCAGCAGCTGCACACGACGGAGATTAAGGACTAACCCCACACCGGTTGCTCGTTGAGAATGTCCTCGACGCGCTTTGCTTTGGGGATGGAGGGGAAATACATCGGCTTGTCATAGCCGTGGAGTGCCAATGAGATCCCGCCACGGCGACGGCGGGCACCACGAATATCGGTGAGCGGGATCGAATCAACGCGCTTGCCTTCGCGGGCGATGACGCGCAGGTTGGTCACGATGAAGCGCTTACGGCGGGCTTTCACCAAGGGAAGGACGAAGCGCCAGGCAGCAAGCAGGGCCCATATGGCTACCAGACCATTGCGAAGCGCCAGGTCAATGCCGTTATAGTCACACCAGCCGATGGCGATCCAGCACACCCCGGTAATCACGACGAGCTCTAGAAAAGGAAAGAGCAGCGTGCGAAACGGGGCGGTCATGTCCGCGCGAACAACTTCGCCGCGGCCCATCTGCATGAGGTTCATGGGGCTCATGGTACCTACTGCCCCGGAAACACCGTTCTTTGCCGAGGCCTCCCCTGCCCACGGCAGGCTCTGGGGTGCTTTAGAGCCGAGCCCCACAAATGGCATCTCACAGAAGGCATTAGTCAAAAGGTGTCTTTGGGGTCAAAGACACCTTTTGCGGGCCTGTAGATGGCGTTTTCAGGGGCAAAGACGCCTTTTGACTAATGCCATTTGATAGATGCCATGTGGAAAGCACCGTAGCTGAGTGCCCTTGTTGAGTGCAGCGCCTTCTATGGTGCTTCGCCGGTAGATGCCAAGACGCAATGCAGCTCGGACGGCTAATTATCAGCTGGGCGCAGGTGGATGACATCACCCGCGGAGTAGTACTCACCGCCGACGTTGATGCGGCCATCATCGGCCACGCCCTCGACGGTACCGTGGACGTCGCCGGTCGGGGCTTCGAGGCGGACCTCCTGCCCGATGGAAGAACAGACCTTGCGGTAATCGGCCATAAGCTGTGGATCCTGCCGCTCCCACTGGGTGATGCGGTGGCGCAGGTTCTTCAGCACGGTGATGGCCAGCTGTGTGCGGTCGGTCTCAAGACCTTCGAGCGCGAGCGATGTCGCGGCCTCGATGGGTAGCTCCTCGCGGGTCAGGGTGACGTTAATGCCCATGCCCACGACCACGCGGGCTGAAGGCGGGTTCGCAGACTGCGTCTTGGGCGCGACCTCGGCCTTGTTGATCTCGGCCTTATTAACTTCAGCCTTGTTGATCTCAGCTTTGTTGATTTCGGCCTTGTTGACCTCGGCCTTCGAAACTTCCGTCTTCGGGGCAGACTTGAAAGCCTCCCCCACCGGTCCGGCTTCGGCGAGAATGCCGCACAGTTTCTTGCCATCAATCTGCACGTCATTCGGCCACTTGAGTACTGCTTTCTCCACCGAGTCGGTCACGGCCAAGCCGGCGGCCAAGGGCAGGGTGCCAAGGTGATCAAGCGAATCCGGGAGAATCAGCACGGAAAAGATAAGCTGCGCCCCCGCCGGGCTCACCCACTGGCGACCCAAACGGCCCTTGCCGGCAACCTGTTCGTTGGCCAGCAGTACGGTGCCATCAGCCACCTTCTCCGCCTGCATGAGATCGGTATTGGTGGAGCCAGTGGACTCGGTGTAATCGATAACAGCGAAGTCGCCGCCCAGCGCCTCGCGAATTCGGTCCATATCAAGTGCAGTCATGCACCCTAGGTTACCCGCCGAGCAGTGGCCTTCTAGAAGTAACTAAAAGTAATCCGGGTTGGCCAGAATTGTGCGAGCGGTGGCATCGTCAAGACAGGTAGTCAGCACCGCCTGGGGCAACGCGTGAGTAACCTGCTCAGGTGTCACGGTGATCTGCCGCGTATCCGCCAAGAAAGAAACAGTATCCCCAATCAATTTGTCATAGTCCGCGCGGTCTTGCGCCCCGAGGCTATCCGGCTTTCCTTCAGTTACCAGCACATAGCGGGTTGCTGGGGTGACCCACTCACAGACCCACTCGCCATATTCCTGCAATTCCGAGTCCGAGACCTCCAGCCCCATCCCTTTCATGCTGGCGCGCATGGTGGAGCGATCTACACGGCCATTGTCCACCAACTGTGAACGGACTTCAGATGCGTCGACAGTATCGGCAAAAATAGCGCGGAACACGGTATCGCGCTGCGCCTCTGCAGCCGAGGTGGTCGGCGATGTCGCGGACTCCTTCGAGGGCATCGTCGGGGAAGGCTCTTCCGAAGAAGATTTGGTAGTGGAGGTCGATGACTCCGTAGTGGTCTCTGAAGATGCCGAAGACGCATCAACGGTCCTAATAGAAACGGTTGTCAGTGGCGCAAAGGACTCAGTGGATTCCGTACTGGAGCAACCGACCAAGAGCAGCGCGAGGAGAGGGGCGAACTTCTTCATAGCGAATTCCAGCCTAATGCACCTGCCGCCAGGTGCTAGTGTGAATCCATGGCAAAGGTCACTTTTGAGAACGTCGGCATCACCTATCCCCGTGCCGAGAAACCCACGGTCAAAGACCTCAACATCGAGATTGCGGATGGCGAGTTTCTAGTCCTCGTCGGCCCGTCCGGCTGCGGTAAGTCCACCACCTTGCGCGCCCTCGCGGGGCTGGAGCCGGTATCCAGCGGCCGCATCCTTATTGACGGCAAAGACGTCACGGGACTGGAGCCCGGCGAGCGCGATATCGCCATGGTCTTCCAGAACTACGCGCTCTACCCGCACCTCACCGTGGCCCAGAACATGGGGTTTGCCCTCAAGCTGGCCAAGAAGCCCAAGGCTGAAATCACAGCCAAAGTAGAGGAAGCCGCGAAGACCCTTGGGCTCACGGAGTACCTGCAGCGCAAGCCCAAAGACCTCTCCGGTGGTCAGCGCCAGCGCGTGGCCATGGGCCGCGCCATCGTGCGCGAGCCGAAGGCCTTCCTCATGGATGAACCCCTGTCCAACCTCGACGCCAAGCTGCGCGTACAAACCCGTGCGGAGCTGGCCAGCCTCCAACAGCGCCTCGGCACCACCACTGTCTACGTCACTCACGACCAGGTGGAGGCCATGACCATGGGAGATCGCGTCGCCGTGCTCAAGGACGGTGAATTGCAGCAGGTCGCGCCACCGCGCGAGCTGTACGACGCTCCTGCTAACGAATTCGTCGCCGGCTTCATTGGCTCCCCTGCGATGAACATCTTCGACTACAACGGCGGACGCGTCGGCGTACGCCCAGAGAAGATGTTCATTAACAAGGGGCCGATTGGCTTCCAGGGCACGGTGGAGTTCGTGGAAGAGCTGGGCTCCGAATCCTTCGTCTACGTCATGGTGGGCGAGCAGCGCTTCGTGGCTCGCGCGAGCGACGACGTTCCGCAACGCGGTGAGAACGTCGTGCTGACCTTTAACCCCCGCGAGGCACACCGCTTCGATCCGGAGACCGGCCAGCGCATCGAAACTTAAGCAGCAACACAAACAGGGGTGATTTCACCCCCGCTTGGAGTGAATTAAAAGCCAAAACCACGTGCGATGTGGGGATGATCCCCTATTTTGTAGTCATCAGAAGTTTTCCGAAAGGTGAATATTCAATGAAGAAGCCGTTTCTCCCCAGCTCGCTGCGTTCCGTCCGCCGCGGCGTTGTCGTCACCACCGCTGCCCTCGCACTGACCTTGGCAGGTTGCTCGTCGAGCGACGAGGGATCGTCGTCAAGCACTGGCTCCGATGCCTCCTCGACTGATGGTGACGGCCGCGGCCCCATCACCTTTGCCATGGGCAAGAACGATACCGACAAGATCACGCCCATCATCGAGGCATGGAACGCCGAGCACCCGGACGAGAAGGTCGAGCTCAAGGAGCTCGCCGGCGAGGCCGACGCTCAGCGCGAGACCCTCGTACAATCCCTGCAGGCGGGCAACTCCGACTACGACGTCATGG
Organism: Corynebacterium sp. HMSC074E01; assembly: GCF_001808885.1. Classification (NCBI taxonomy): domain Bacteria; kingdom Bacillati; phylum Actinomycetota; class Actinomycetes; order Mycobacteriales; family Corynebacteriaceae; genus Corynebacterium; species Corynebacterium sp. HMSC074E01. Next base: position 165,058 of record NZ_KV794853.1, on the reverse strand, counting down.
CGCTGGACGTGGTCTGGACCGCGGACTTCGCCGCTAACCAGTGGCTGGCACCGTTGACCGGTGACCTCGAGGTGGATACCTCCGGGCTGCTGGAGCCCACCGTGGAATCCGCCACCTACAACGACACCCTCTACGCGCTGCCGCAGAACACCAACGGCCAGCTGCTCTTCCGCAACACCGAGTTGGCGGAGAAGGCTCCGGAGAAGTTCGAGGACATCGCTTCTGCCTGCGAAGCTATTAAGGATGATGCTTCCTGCCTCACCACTCAGCTCAAGCAGTACGAAGGCCTGACCGTCAACACCGCCGGCTTCATCGAGGGCTGGGGCGGCTCCATCTTGGATGACGAGGGCAACGTCGCCGTTGACTCCGACGAGGCCAAGGAAGGCCTACAGGCGCTTGTCGACGCCTACGAGGACGGCACCATCTCCAAGGACTCCACCGCCACAACGGAGGAGGAGACCAACTTGGCCTTCACCGAGGGCAAGACCGCTTTTGCCATCAACTGGCCGTACATGTACACCAATGCCGAAGAGGCTGGCGTGAAGTTTGAGGTCCAGCCGCTGGTGGGTAAGGACGGCGTCGGTGTCTCCACCCTCGGTGGCTACAACAACGGCATCAACATCAACTCCGAGCACAAGGCTACGGCCTTGGACTTCATGAAGTTCATCATCAACGAGGAGAACCAGAAGTCCTTCGCCGAGGCTTCCTTCCCGCCGGTACTGGCCTCCATCTACGACGATGAGTCCCTCGTCGAGGAGTTCCCGTACCTTCCGGCTCTCAAGGAGTCCCTGGAGAACGCCGCTCCGCGTCCGGTCTCCCCGTTCTACACCGCCATCTCCAAGGCCGTGCAGGATAACGCCTACGCGGCACTGACCGCTGACAAGTCCGTCGATGACGCTACGAAGGACATGAAGGCAGCCATCGAGGCAGCCTCCCAGGGTTAATCTTCCCAGCGTGAAATGGGGGCGCGAGTAAGTCCACGTGACTTGCCCGCGCCTCCTTCTTTGATCTGGCTTTGTTCTAATGAATGTCTAAGCCACCCGCTATGATTTTCCCCAACCCCCGATAACCCCTCCCCCTATAAATCAGAAAGGCAGGCACCGCATGGCTGGAGCACCGGCTACCGCGCAGCCTCGCAGACAGTATCTGCGCGTTGCTGCGCTCATCGCACCGGCGCTGATAGCGCTGGCCGTGGTCATCGGCTATCCCATCGTGCGCGCTGTGATGTTGTCCTTCCAGGGCAACAAGCGGCTTAACCCGACTACGGGTGTATTCGAGGAAGGCGCATTCGCAGGCCTCGAGAACTACCTGTACTGGATCACCAATCGCTGTATGTCTGCCACCGGCCAGGCCACCGCGTGCCCGGACGGCGTCATTGCCACTGATTTCTGGCCCGCGCTCAAGATCACGCTCTTCTTCACCGTGGTCACGGTGACCCTGGAAACGATTTTGGGCATGTTCATGGCGCTGGTGATGAACGGCGAATACCGCGGTCGCGGTCTCGTGCGCGCGGCGGTGCTGGTCCCCTGGGCCATTCCCACCGCAGTCACTGCGAAGCTGTGGCAGTTCATGTTCGCGCCGGACGGCATCGTCAACGCGCTCATCGGCTCACGCATTGCGTGGACCACAGACCCGTTTTATGCCCGCCTCGCGGTCATCATCGCCGACGTGTGGAAGACAGCCCCGTTCATGGCGCTGCTCATCCTGGCGGGCCTGCAGATGATTCCGCGCGATGTCTATGACGCGGCCCGCGTGGACGGCGCCTCCCGCATCCAAACCTTCTTCACCATTACCCTGCCGCTGGTGCGGCCAGCACTCATGGTGGCTATCCTCTTCCGCACGCTGGACGCGCTGCGCATGTACGACCTGCCGGTCATCATGATCTCCGCCTCTTCCAACTCGCCCACGGCCACCATTTCCCAGCTCGTCGTGGAGGACATGCGCCAGGGCCACTTCAACTCGGCCTCCGCGCTGTCCACCCTTATCTTCCTGCTTATCTTCACCGTCGCGTTCATCTTGGTGCGCTTCCTCGGCGCTGATGTCTCCGGTACTGCTCGCCAGAAGAAGGAGAAGAAGTCATGAAAAAGCTTGGCCACTACCTCGGCATCCTCTTCATCATGTTCTGGGGACTCGCGCCCTTCTACTGGATGGTTGTCACCGCCTTGCGGCACAAGTCCCATACCTTCGACACCACCCCGTGGCCCACGCACGTAACCTTGGATAACTTCCGGGATGCGCTGGCAACGGACAAGGGCAATGACTTCCTCAACGCGCTGGGGAACTCTTTGATCATCTCCCTGGTCACGACCGCGGTGGCGGTCCTCATCGGCGTGTTCACCGCCTATGCGCTGGCGCGCTATGACTTCCCGGGCAAAGGTATTGTCACCGGCATTATCCTGGCCGCCTCGATGTTCCCGGCCATCGCGTTGGTGACCCCGCTTTTCCAGCTCTTTGGCAACCTCGAGTGGATTGGCACCTACCGCGCGATGATCATTCCGAATATCTCCTTCGCGCTGCCCCTAACTGTCTATACGCTGCTGAGCTTCTTCCGTCAGCTGCCCTGGGAGCTAGAGGAGGCTGCCCGCGTGGACGGCGCTTCCCGCGGTCAAGCTTTCCGCCTCGTACTCCTGCCCTTGGCCGCGCCCGCGCTGTTTACCACCGCCATCATCGCTTTCATCACAACGTGGAACGAGTTCATGCTGGCCAAGCAGCTATCCACCACTGCTACTGAGCCGGTGACCGTGGCTATCGCGCGCTTCTCGGGCCCCTCGGCCTTCGAGTACCCCTACGCCGCCACCATGGCCGCAGGCGCGCTGGTGACGGTTCCGCTCATCATCATGGTGCTCATCTTCCAGCACCGCATCGTCGCCGGCCTCACCGCCGGAGGTGTCAAGGCCTAATGCGCCGTGAACTGCTGTGGGACACCGCGCTGGGATTCGTTGGCTTCTTTGCCTTCCTGGCGCTGGTGCAAGCAGTCCTCAATCTTTTTCACCCCTCCCCCGCCATCTGGCCGGGGCTCCTCGCGGGCGCGCTGTGCCTGGCGGAGTATCTGCTGTGGCGGGCCAAACGGAAGGATCTCCGATGACCTGGCACGACAACGCCATCTTCTACCAGGCCCTCGTGGGCTCGTACAAGGACACCCACGGCGAAGGCGTTGGCACGCTGCGCGGAGTTATTGAGAAGCTGGACTACCTGAAGTGGCTCGGCGTGGATTGCCTGTGGCTCTCCCCTTTCTATGCCTCCCCGCTGCGCGATGACGGCTATGACATCGCCGACTACTACGCCATCCACCCTGATTACGGCACGATGGAGGACTTTGACGAGCTCGTTGCCGAGCTCCATGCTCGCGGCATGCGCCTCATGACGGATTTGGCTTTCAACCACACCTCCACCGATCACCCGTGGTTCCAAGCCTCGCGCACCGATCCGGAAGGACCTTACGGCGACTATTACGTGTGGGGCGATGATCCCCTGCGCTACCCGGAGATCCGCATCATCTTCACCGATACGGAGACCTCGAATTGGGCGTGGGACCCGGAGCGCAAGCAGTACTACTTCCACCGCTTTTACTCGCACCAACCGGACCTGAACTACGACAACCCGAAGGTCCACGAGGAAGTATTCAAGATTCTTTCCTTCTGGCTGGATAAAGGTGTGGACGGCTTCCGCCTCGATGCCATCGCCTACCTGTACGAGCGTGATGGGGTGGGCGGCGAGTCTCTGCCGGAGACCGTCGACTTTGTGGAGAAGGTCCGCGCCTTCATCGACGAGAATTACCCCGAGGCCATCATGATCGCGGAGGCTAACCAGCCGCCCGAAGAAACCATGGAGTTTTATGGCACGGGCAATCGCTTCCACATGGTGTTCAACTTCCCTGTGATGCCGCGGCTCTACCAAGCCCTCGCACTGGGGGACGCCACACCGGTCTACGACATCATGGCGGAACTTCCAGAGCTTCCCCAGGGCTGCCAGTGGGGCACCTTCCTGCGCAACCACGACGAGCTGACCCTCGAGATGGTCGACGAGGACCAGCGCGCGATCATGTATCAGCACTACCTGCCGGATGAGCAGATGCGTGCCCACGTGGGCATCGCGCGGCGCCTTGCCCCGCTGTTGGGGAATGATTACCGCAAGATTGAGCTTTTTTATTCACTACTCATGACTCTGCCGGGCGCACCTTTCTTGTATTACGGCGATGAGATTGGCATGAACGATGCCCCTGAATTGCCCGACCGCGATGCCGTGCGCACACCCATGCAGTGGGAGCCTGGCGAGGGTGCAGGGTTCAGCACCTCTGCCCAGACGCGCCGGCCCATCGTCGGTGGCGTTGGAGTTTCGGTGGAAGAGCAGCTTGCCGACGACTCCTCGCTCCTCCACCGCCTCCGCGGCCTAATCCAGCAGCGTAAGGCGCATCCGGAACTCGGCACCGCGCCTTTCGAAGCCGTGGAAACCGGTCAGACGGGCGTGCTGGGATTCCAGCGCGGTGAGTTGTTGTGCCTGCACAACTTCACGGATCAGACCGTCGACCTGGGCCCTGTGGAGCTCGGGCCATATGGCTACGCCTGGCTGCCAGTTGAGGTCTAGAAGGCGCCGTGTTCCTCACCTCACATTTCGCGCTAGGTTAACTAAAAGTTAACTCGCCGTGAACGAAAGCTAGCTTTTGGGGGATTTTACCTATATAGTTGGTTCAACCCCATGATGCGGACGGCCGCATCATTACGACAAGAAATAGAGAGGTGAGCCAAATGAATACCCTGACCGGATTCCTTTCCGCCATCACTAACGAATTCAAGAGCGCCACCGGAATCAACCTTGACACGGTGCACTCGGCGCCGCTGGTGTCGCACATCGCCGAAGACCTGCTCAAGCACGGTCTCATCCCAGCCACCCACAAGGACATTGAAGAGTCCTACGCCACGCTCACGGGCACCTTCCCCAAGGAAGAGGATCTCGTAGACGCCGAACTCTTCCTCTACAGCCTGGGTTGGCTAGCCCCAACCTCCGAATAAAACCGCATAATCCAAGCCTCGCCCCAACACCCTAGGGGCGAGGCTTTTTATTGACCCCTACCGCCCAAACACTCGAAAACCGCGGTCACTACACTGACAGCCATGCATCCAACACGCCGTTTGCGAGGAAACCCTCACCTTTCCCACCCCGCCTACCTGCACAAACGCAGGCTGTGAGGGAAATCACCCGCTTGCCGCTATACATTCCTATACAAAACTTCTCTACACTGTCGAAACATGACTATTTCCTCACATTTGTCGGAGCTTGACTCCCTGAGCACCGACACCACCGCAGGCAAGATCGCTGAACTGAAGAGGCGTCGCGAAGCAGCGGCGCAGCCCATGGGCGAAAAAGCCCACGAAAAGGTCCACGCCCAAGGCCGCCTCACCGCGCGTGAGCGCTTGGACTACCTCCTCGACGAAGGCTCCTTCGTAGAGACCGACATGCTCGCCGTGCACCGCACCACGGACTTCGAGATGGGCAAGAAGCGCCCGCTCACCGATGGCATCGTCACCGGCTGGGGAACCATCGACGGCCGCGAGGTCTGCATCTTCTCCCAGGACGGAACCGTCTTCGGCGGTGCGCTCGGCGAGGTCTACGGCGAGAAGATGATCAAGATCATGGAGCTGTCCATCACCACCGGCCGCCCACTCATTGGCCTGTACGAGGGCGCCGGCGCTCGCATCCAGGATGGCGCCGTGTCCCTGGACTGGATTGCCAAGACCTTCTACCAGAACGTCAAGGCCTCCGGCGTCGTCCCGCAGATCTCCGTCATCATGGGCGCTTGCGCCGGCGGCAACGCCTACTCCCCCGCGCTGACCGACTTCGTGGTGATGGTGGATGAGAAGTCCAAGATGTTCGTGACCGGACCGGACGTCATCAAGACCGTCACCGGCGAAGAAGTCAGTCAGGAAGAACTCGGCGGCGCTGGCGTCCACATGCACAAGTCCGGCACCTCGCACTACACCGCTTCGAGCGACGAAGAAGCGCTCGATTGGGTCCACGATCTGCTGACCTACCTGCCCTCTAACAACCGGCAGCTGACCCCGGTTGAGCCCTACGAAGACCTGGGCGAAGAAACCGCCGACGACCTCATGCTGGATGAGATCATCCCGGACTCCCCGAACCAGCCCTATGACGTCAAGGAGGTCATCGAGGCCCTCACCGATGACGGCGACTTCCTAGAGATCCAGGCCGATCGCGCCGATAACGTGGTCACCGCTTTCGGGCGCATCGAGGGCCGCACTGTTGGTTTCGTTGCCAACCAGCCCCAGGTCTTTGCCGGCTGCCTCGACATCGATTCTTCAGAGAAAGCCGCGCGTTTCGTGCGCACCTGCGATGCCTTCAACATCCCCATCATCATGCTGGTCGACGTCCCCGGCTTCCTTCCCGGTGCCGACCAAGAGCATGACGGCATCCTGCGCCGCGGCGCCAAGCTCCTCTACGCCTACGCCGAAGCCACCGTCCCGAAGATCACTGTCACCCTGCGCAAGGCCTACGGCGGCGCCTACTGCGTGATGGGTTCCAAGGGCCTGGGAGCGGACGTCAACCTGGCATGGCCCACTGCCCAGATCGCGGTCATGGGTGCTGCCGGCGCCGTCGGTTTTATCTACCGCAAGGAGATCAAGGCCGCCCACGAGAAGGGCCTCGACGTGGCTGAGCTGACCAAATCCTTCGAGCGCGAATACGAAGACCACATGCTCAACCCGTATAAGGCAGCGGAGCGCGGGCTTATCGACGCCGTCATTCTCCCCTCCGAAACCCGCAGTGCAATCGCCAAAAACTTGCGCTTCTTCACGGACAAGAATGTTGCGCGCCCCTCGCGAAAGCACGGAAACATCCCGCTCTAGGCCGCGCTCGGATCAAGCACAGATTAGTGCAGAAGAAGCACTGTATTACACTAGTGTCCCATGACTGACTTGAAGACGACCGCTGGCAAGATCGAGGACCTGAGCTCCAAGCTCACCGAGTCCCGGGCGCCGCAGGGCGAAGTCCCGGCGGCCCGCAGCGCCATCGAGGCGCTCTTTGACGCCGGTTCCTTCGTAGAGACTGACGCGCTTGCTCGCCACCGCTCCACCGAGTTCGGCCGCGAGCACATCCGCCCTTACACCGATGGCGTCGTCACCGGCTTCGGCACCGTCGATGGCCGCAAGGTCTGCGCCTATGCGCAGGACGCCTCGCTGTTCGACGGCACCATGGGCGAGGTCTATGGCGAAAAGGTCACCAAGCTCTATGACTTGGCCATTAAGACCGGCGTGCCCATCGTCGCACTCGTCGCCAGCGACAAGCCCCGCGCCCAGGAGGGCATTGTCTCCTCCGCCATGCAGGCCCGCATCCTTGCCCGCGCCACCACCGCTTCCGGCCTCATCCCGCAGGTCACGGCGGTCTACGCGGACTCCAAGGAGGCCTCGCTGGTGGCCGCGCTGTCCGATGTCGTCATCGCTCCGGACGGTGACCTGCAGGCGCACGGGGAGCACGAGGTGAACGTCGCCAAGCGCGTGCTCTCCTACCTGCCCTCCAATAACCGTGCTGCAGCTCCCCGCACCGAGGCCACCATCGTTTCGGGTTCGGTGGAAGACAACATCAGCGAGGCCGACCACGCGCTCGATGTCCTCGTGGGCGATGACGGCGCCGTCGATCTCGCCGACGTGGTCACCGCCACTTGTGAGGATGTCTTCGAGCTCGGTGCCCAGGTGCGCGGTGTCTTCACCGGCTTCGGCCGCGTGGAGGGCCGCACGGTGGGCATCATCGCCAACCGCGACTCCTTCGACGCGGAAGCTGCCGCTAAGGCCGCGCGTTTCATCCGCCTCTGCGATGCCTTCAACACCCCCATCATCGAGTTCGTCGACACTCCGGCGCTGGACGTGGAGAAGGCAGCGCTGGCCAAGCTCGTGCACGCCTACTCCGCGGCGAGCGTGGGAAAAATCAGCGTCATCGTCCGCCGCGCGCACGGCACCGGATACATCGCCTTCGGTTCCAAGGAGCTCGGCGCGGACCTGTCCTATGCGTGGCCGACCGCCGAGATCGCCGTGGCCGATGCCCCTGCGCTGGCCGCCGAGCTGGAGCTGAGTGAGGAGGAGGCCGCCGCCTACCTCACCCCGTACCAGGCCGCTGAGCGTGGTCTCGTCGATTCTGTCATTACCCCAGCAGCCACCCGCGGTTCCCTCATTGAGGGCCTGCGCCTGCTGGATCGCAAGATTATTCCGACTCTGCCGAAGAAACACGGCAATATCGTTTTGTAGAGGTTTCCTATGACCGCTTCCCTGTTTACCGTTCTCAACGGCAACCCCACCGATGCTGAGGTGGCGGCCCTGACCACGGTGCTCAGCCAGCTCGACTCCGAGGCGCGCGCCAAGGCCGCCGATACCCGCTCCGAGCGCGACCTGTGGGGCCAGCCGGGCGACGTGTTTAACCCGTCCGCCTTCCGCAACGTCCGCTACTACTAAGCACATGCGCCTGGTTCTGGCTTCCCAGTCCCCGTCCCGCCTGTCCATCCTGCGGGGTGCGGGCGTGGAACCCGTCATCGCCCCCGCCCACGTGGATGAGCGGGCCATCGAGGAGCGCCTAGCGGGTGCTGAGCCCGCCGAGATCGTCTGCGCCTTGGCTACTGCCAAGGCAGAGGCCATTGCTCCTGACTATCCCGAGGATGTCGTGGTGGGCGGGGATTCCATGCTGCTTCTCGACGGCTCCCTCCAAGGCAAACCCCACACCCCCGAGGCCACCGTAGAGCGCTGGCACGCGCAGGCCGGTCGCGCCGCGGAGCTCATCACCGGCCACTGCGTACTGCGCGGCGACGAGCGCTTCGTGGAGGCCTCGCGCACGACGGTGCACTTCGCCCAGGCCTCGGACGCCGATATCGAGGCCTATGCCCGCACCGGCGAGCCGCTGGAATGCGCCGGCGCCTTTACCTTGGAGGCCCTCGGCGGCTGGTTCATCGACCGCATTGAGGGCGATCCTTCCTCCGTCATCGGCCTTTCGCTGCCGGTGCTGCGCCGCGCGCTGTACTCCTTTGGGCTCAACGTCTCCGACTTCTGGGCCCAGTCCTAGTTTCGGGCGAATCCATCCAGCTGCGGGCTAATTCTTCTATCTTTGGGCGAACCTTCCCAGGTTCGCCCCCTCTGGTGGCCGTAGCGCCACATGGCTAGAGTGGGGCGGCATGGAAATGAAAGATATGCTCGCTCCCCCGCCCATCAAGCTGCCGGCCGATCCGGGTGCTGACAGCACTTCCGATCTCACCGCAGGAATTGTCGCCCACCCGGATTCCCCGCTGCTGTGGGCACTGCTAGCGGAGCAGGAACTAGACAAGCACAAGGGCGCTGAGCCCACCGCTTTCATCACCGCCTACGCCTATGCGCGCACCGGCTACCACCGCAGCCTCGACCGCCTGCGCGGCAATGGGTGGAAGGGCTGGGGCCCGGTCCCCTTCTCCCATGAGCCCAACCAGGGCGTGCTGCGCGCGATTGCCGCACTGGGCCATGCTGCGAAGGCCATCGGTGAGGACGCGGAGTATGACCGCATCCGCCAAATGCTTTCCGACGCCGACCCCGAGTCCGTCGCCACGCTGCTGGACTAGGCAGCCAGTAGCGCCGTTGCGCGCTGGCCCGCCTCCCCCCGGCCCACCACATGGTTCTGGCAACCTGGTTCTACTCAAAAGGTTTAGCTGGGGGCAGGTGAACCATCTAGGTGCCCAAAGAAGGGTTGTTTGGGGGCACATGAACCTTCTGACCCGAACCATATGACTGGAACCATCCGTGGCAGCTAGCGGACCTCTCAGACGGGCACGGCGCATTACGTACAAAAATCCCGCGGACCTCGAATACTGAGGCCGCGGGATTAGTCTGTCTAACTTAAAGCAGCGCAGGGATTGGTATGCGATTAAGCCTTGTCGCCGTCTGCCTTGGCAACAAGGTCACCGGTGTTCTGCGCGGTGCGGATGTTCGCCACGAAGAACTCCAGGATCAAACGGAACTGGATGACGTAGAAGAGGAACCCAATTCCACCAAAAATGACAGCGCCCAGGAACGTCAAGATTCCGATGAGAAAGCTGTCAGCGAAAGCAAAGAAGGAGAAGAGGATCATTCCCGCCCATGCTGCACCTGCCAGGATAACGAGCAGAATGTAGATGAAGGAGGAGAACTTCAGGGTGACGAAGTTGCTGAAGGAGAAGTCAAACAGCGCCTTGAAGAAGCCCGTGCCCTTGGAAGAACCGCCATTCGGCGCTGCCTGCTGCGGGTACTGATTCTGCGGGGAGGCTGCAAAGGGCGAGTTTTGCTGACCAAAACCCTGCTGTTCCTGCGCCCCGAATCCCTGCTGTCCCTGGGAGCCGAAACCTTGCTGCTCCTGGGCACCGAAGCCCTGGTTCTGCTGCTGGTAGCTACCAAAACCGGACGTGGAGTTGGAGTGAGAAGCCTGGGCGCCGAAGCCATCACCAGACTGCTGCCCAAAACCCTGGCTCTGGTTGGATTCTGCCTGCGCAGTGCCGCCAAAGCCTTCGTTGCCAAAGCCGCTGTTGCCGTAACCGTGGTTGCCGTAGCCCTGATTCGAGTTCGCCGACTCAGCGGAGTGCTCGGCACCAGCACTGCTATCGGTGTTGTAGGAAGCGTAGGAGGTACCAAAAGAGTCATGGTTAGCGCGGGTGTCATGGCTTTCAGACTTGCGGTCAGCTGACTCCGCGTTGGCAGAACCAGAGGCAGACTCAGACGCAGCAAAGCTGGAGCCAAGAGTGCTGTCCTTGGCCTCACCTTCAGACTCCGGCTGCGAATTCTGGGAAGACGCGCTTCCGAACGAGGAGGTCTCAGCGGAGCTCTCGGAGTAGTCGCCGTAGCCTGCCTGACCACCCCAGCCAAAGCCAGAGTTCGATTCCTGGGCATTCCAGCCAGACTCCGAGCTATCGTTGTTGGACTGGGCGCTGCCGTAGCCACCAAAGCCGCCGAAATTGTCGTTCCCAGCGTTGTCGCCGTTGGAACCGTTAAAGTTGTTATCGCCCACGTTGTTATCGCTGTTGTCGGCGTTCTCACCAAACTGGTTGGGGTTCGTCATTATTCCTTAGACCTTTCGGAGAATCATCGATTTTCGCAGTACGCTACAGCGCTACACTGGCGTAATTTTTTACCCCTTCGAACGTACCTGAGATCTCGCTCACCGGCAGCTCGGCGTGGGGAACTTGCCCCAGAAGAAAGAAAGTTTCCCCTGCCGTGGCAGGGGAAACTTGTCAAGACTAGCGCGAAAATAATCGCTTATGCGTGCTTGGCCTCCACGCGCTTGATGGTCTCAGCGGCCACCTTCTCCTGGATGCCCATGTCCAGCTCAGAGGTGAAGCCCACGCAGGAGCAGTTGATCTCACCAAGGACGTAAGTATCTTCGCCGTTTTCACCGTCAGCCAGCATGAAGTCCGCGGTCCAGATCAGCGGGATGTTGTCGCCACCGAGCTTCTCAGCGATGACCGGGCGGACCTCAGCGAACATGTCGACGAGCTCCTGCCACTCTTCCGGCTTCTGGTAGGTGTACTTGGCACCGGAGAACAGGGTTGCGGAGAAAGCGTCGCCGCCCTCGGCCGGCTTCTTGTGCACCACGAAGACCGGATCCGGGCCCACGAGAAGAATACGAATCTCGCCCTCAACGATGCGCGGCATGAAGCGCATGTCCACGAGCATGCCGTTGTCACCCACGATGTACTGATCGCAGAAGTCCATGAACTCGCCGAGCTCGCGCTCCTCAGTGTGGTTATCTACAGCCTCGGTGCACTTGATCTTGGTGTCGAGAGGCAGTGCGGTGCCCGGTTCCACGGACTCCGCCAGCTTCTCGTCGGCAAGGCGCACGCGCCAGATTCCGGAGCCGGTGGAGCCACGGTTCTGCTTGAGCACGCGCTCGCCGTAGGACAGGGAGGTCGGGAAGGTGCTGTGGAAGGACTCGACGTCGTAGTAGGCGGCGGTATCGGACGGGACCAGGTCCGTGTCATTGAGCTTGACCAGGGCATCCTTGGCGCCGTAGGCCATCATCTCGTACGGGGTGGACATGCCGACCAGGCCGGCGTCGGAAAGCTTGGTAAGCAAGTCGAAGTAGCCCTTCTCACCGCCCGGGATGTTGCCCGGATTCACGCGGGAAATGTAGGCATCGAAGTTCTCAGATACGTACTCGAAGAGCTTCTCGGACCACTCAGGGCGGTAGAACACAACCTCTGCGTGCCAACCGGCATCCTTGATGCAGTCGACGATCGGCATGGTGTCCTTACGGTGTCCATTGATCTGCTTGTCGGATCCGCCTTCAACCTCGAAGACGACGATTGCCTTGTGCACAGTGCTTCCCTTTCGCTAGGGGGTTAATGAGTGTCACTTCTTAAAATAACCCAGGTTGGGCCCGCTCGCTCACCTGAAGAAGCGACCCCACAATGCAATAAAAGACAAGCTTAACCCAGTTTTCGGCCCCTGACCTGCACACTTGTTATAACCAGTCCATGCGAGCCGCCACCCTACTGCATAAAACTGTATCCAACACCACAAAAGACTCTCCCCCGTGACCACTTTTCGGCCGAGCACGCTAGAGTTGAAGCGAACGTTCCCCCTTAACGAGAAAGGCAGGTGGACCGTGGCCGAATTCGACCCGAATCCCCCTTTCCAGGAATACGCGCACCCCGAGCGTCTTGTGTCCGCACCGTGGCTATCCGCGCGACTGGGCATTAACGGCCTCCACGTCATCGAGGTCGATGAGGACTCGCTCCTCTACGATATCGGCCACATCCCCACTGCCATCCGCATCAACGTCCAGACGGAACTGCTCGATAGCACAACGAGGGACATCATCCGTGCGGAAGACTTCACAGCCCTCCTTCGCTCCAAGGGCATCGAGCGCGAGGACACCGTGGTCCTCTACGGCGATAAATCCAACTGGTGGGCCGCATTCGCCCTGTGGATCTTTGAGCTGTACGGCCACGAAGACGTGCGGCTTCTCGACGGTGGCAGGGACGCCTGGATGTCCGAAGAGCGCGATACTTCCTTCATGGTCCCCGAACCATCTACCTCCTCCTACCCCGAGGTCTCTCGCGAGGAATCTTCACGCATCTTCGTCGACGAGCTGCGCGAATCCACCGCCACGGTGGTCGACACCCGCAGCCCAGACGAGTTCTGCGGCGAAGCCGCCCTCAAGAACGGCACCGGCGAGTCCGCCTACGGCACCACGTTGACCCACGGCCACATCCCCGGGGCCATCAACTTGGAATGGGATCGCGCGGTCTACCCCAACGGCTGCTTCCGCGCGCTGAGCGAACTGAAGGTCAACTACGGCGAGCTGGAGCCGGACACGGAAACCGTCCTCTATTCCCACGTCGGCGCCCAGGCAGCACACACCTGGTTCGTCCTTAAGTACCTGCTCGGTTTTAAGGCGCCGCGCGTCTACGATGGCTCGTGGGCAGAATGGGGCAACATGGTTCGTATGCCCGTTGAGCGCTAGCAACACGCCGAAATAAGCCCGCATCCACGCTGGTGCGGGTTTATTTTTTGACACGAAACCAAGATATGACGGTATCCTCATGTTTTGGTGTGCAAGAATAGTACGCAGTCCTATCAGAAAAAATGGAGGAGGGTTCCTGCCGTGGCAGTTGAAACCAAGAACATCACCAAGGTCCTCGTGGCCAACCGCGGTGAGATTGCGGTCCGCGTCATCCGCGCGGCTCGCGACGCTGGCATCGCATCCGTAGCGGTCTATGCCGAGCCCGATGCTGACGCCCCATTCGTCACGCTTGCCGACGAAGCCTTCGCACTCGGCGGTCAAACTTCGGCGGAGTCATACCTCGACTTCAGCAAGATTCTCGACGCCGCCTCCAAGTCCGGCGCCGACGCCATCCACCCCGGCTATGGCTTCCTCTCCGAGAACGCCGACTTCGCCCAAGCCGTCATCGACGCCGACCTGACCTGGATTGGCCCCTCCCCGCAGTCCATCGCAGACTTGGGTGACAAGGTCACCGCCCGCCACATTGCCGAGCGTGCCGACGCCCCTATGGCACCCGGTACCAAGGACCCCGTCGCCAGCGCCGAGGAGGTCGAGGCCTTCGCCGACGAGCACGGCCTGCCCGTTGCCATCAAGGCTGCCTTCGGTGGCGGTGGCCGCGGCATGAAGGTGGCCCACACCCGCGAGGAGATCAAGGATCTCTACGAGTCCGCCACGCGCGAGGCCGTCACTGCCTTCGGCCGCGGCGAGTGCTTCGTCGAGCGCTATCTGGATAAGGCCCGCCACGTCGAAGCCCAGGTTCTGGCTGACCAGCACGGCAATGTCGTCGTCATGGGCACCCGCGACTGCTCCCTACAGCGCCGCTTCCAGAAGCTCGTCGAAGAGGCCCCTGCCCCCTTCCTCACCGATGAGCAGCGCGCCTCCATCCACGAGTCAGCCAAGCGTATCTGCCGCGAGGCTGGCTACTACGGCGCCGGTACGGTGGAGTACCTCGTAGGTGCGGATGGACTCATTTCCTTCCTTGAGGTCAACACACGCCTCCAGGTGGAGCACCCCGTTACCGAGGAAACCACCGGCTATGACCTCGTTCGCGAGCAGTTCCGCATCGCCGAGGGTCGCGAGCTTTCCATCTCCGAGGACCCAACTCCGCACGGCCACGCCATCGAATTCCGCATCAACGGCGAGGACGCCGCCGCGGGCTTCATGCCGGCTCCTGGAACCATCGTCTCCTACTCCGAGCCTTCCGGCCCGGGCGTGCGTATGGATTCCGGTGTGCGCGAGGGTTCCGTCATCGGTGGACAGTTCGATTCCATGCTGGCCAAGCTCATCGTCTGGGGCCCAGACCGCGAGGCCGCCATCGCGCGCGCACGCCGCGCGCTGTCCGAGTACCGCATCGAAGGCCTGCCCACGGTTATCCCCTTCCACCAGGCAATCCTCACCGATCCTGCCTTCACCGCCGAGGACGGCAACTTCACGGTCTACACCAAGTGGATCGAGGAAGAGTGGGTCAACGAGCTGCCCGAGTACACCGACACCGCCGAAGCACCCGAGAACGAGGAGCAGGAAGCTTCCCAGAAGTTCGTCGTCGAGGTTGGCGGCCGCCGCATCGAGGTGGCACTGCCGGGCAACTTGCTCTTGGGTGGCGGCACCAAGCGCAAGAAGTCGAAGAAGCGCCGCGGTAAAGGCGCAGCAGCCAACGTGTCCGGTGACGCCGTGACCGCGCCGATGCAGGGCAGCGTCATCAAGGTCGCCGTCGAAGAAGGCCAGGAAGTCGAAGAGGGCGAGGTCGTCGTCGTCCTCGAGGCCATGAAAATGGAAAACCCCGTCAAGGCCCACAAATCCGGCACCGTGGCCGACCTCAAGGTGTCCACCGGCACGCAGATCAACAAGGGCGAGCCGATTCTGGAGATCAAGTAGCCTCGAAAGGCATGAGCGTTAACGATTCCGAGTTCGGCGTACGGTTGGCCAAGGAGCACGACCGTACCTACCTCTCCCGTCTCCTTTTCCTCGCCGATGTCCTCGGTGATGAGGAGGCCCATATCGGGGATTTCCACACGCCTGACGTGGGACTGTACATCGACGAATGGTCCCCGCACGTCGACGGCGGCGTCATCGCAGTCTCCAGCCACCGCGTCCCCGTCGGTGGTGCGTGGCTGCGCTACTACACCACTGAAGCGAAGGGTGCCGCCTACACCGGCAACCCCGAGGCCGATCCTTTTGATGAGTCCCAGTGGGCCACCGACCTCGACCCGGAAGAGATCCCCGAGCTCTTCATTGCTGTGGAGTCCCGCTACAGGGGCTTGGGCGCTGGACGACGCCTCCTGCGCAACACCTGCGACCTGGCCGAGGCCCAAGAGGCTCCTGCGGTATCGCTGTGGATTGAGCCAGAGAATACCGGCGCCCGCAAGCTGTATGAATCCGAAGGCTTCATCGACATCGACGTCCCCGGCCGCCCGGATGCCCACGTGATGCTCAAGCGCTTCTAGGGCGTGTCTCCTAATTGTGGGCCTGTGCTCGAGCATGATTGAGGTGTGTCACAACGGTCTAGATTTACGCAGTTCACGAATGCACAGTGGGAGCGAGTTGAACCACTTCTGCCAACGAATGAGGGCCGTAAAGGCCGCCCGTTTGGTGATAGCCGCCGCGTTGTAGAGGGCATCATCTACCGGTACCGCACCGGAATCCCGTGGCGAGATCTCCCCGACCGGTATGGTCCCTGGCAGACGGTGTGGAAGCGGCATCGCCGCTACGCAACCGACGGCACCTGGGACCGCGTATTCGCGCACATCCTCGCCGAGGCCGATGCAGTGGGCGACATTGACTGGAACGTGTCAATCGACGCGACGATCAACCGTGCTCATCAGCACGGTACGAACCTGCCGCGCCCTGATCAGGACACAGGGGGCTCTATCGAATTACAAGAATCTGCCGTTATGCGAGATTGAACCGGCAGGTCACGGGATCGGGAGATCACGCGGAGGGTTGAGCACGAAGGTACATTTTGCTGTCGAGGGGCATGGCCGGCCGCTGTCGATTGTGGTGACGGGCGGGCAACGCCATGATGGCGCGATGTTGCAGGAAGTCCTCGGCGATATTCGGGTCCCGAGAATTGGGTGCGGGCAGGCGCGGACGCGCCCTGATGCGTTGCTTGCTGATCGCGGGTACACGTCACGGGTGAACCGCGCGTATCTGCGTGAGCGCGGCATCGCCGCGGTGATTCCGGAGAAGTCTAATGAGATCGCTGCCAGGAAGCGTAAGGGTCGTGCTGGCGGGCGACCGCCCGGGTTTGATGCGGAGCTGTACAAAGACCGCAACGTGGTCGAGCGGGCCTTTGGGTTGATGAAGCAGTGGCGCGGGCTTGCGACGCGTTATGACAAGCTCGCGGTCACGTATCGCGCGGGAGTGGTGCTTGCGGCGATTCTGGTCTGGTTACGCATATAAGAGACACGCCCTAGTACCGCAAGCCGACAAAAAGTGTCGACTATACCCGACACTTCCTCGGTTTCTTCTAAAAGTGTCGACTATACTCGACGCCTTCGGCGGCGCGCCGACGGCAGCGCCAAGAGCGACGTTGCTCACCCACCTACAACCTAGGTCGGGTCACAACGACCGTTTCCGTAGAACGCTGCACGTATCTTCGCGAAACGCGACTAGCTTCTTCGATCCCCTAGCAACGCGCAACGTCTGCATGCCTCCATCGAGATGCTGGAGGCATCTGACAAAGGGCGCCTGGCAAAAGGCATCAGTCAAAAAGCGTTTTCACGACTAAAAACGCCTTTTGCTCAGGGCGTTTTTAGACCCAAAGATGCCTTCTACCAGATGCCTTTTGCGAGACGCCCTCCTGACTTAGGCCAACGCAGTGCGGATAAATCCCACCCCACCGCCGAAACCACCGGTGAGCAGCGCCAAGAATGACGCTGCTCACCGATCCGTGACCTAAGTCGACTTTTAGTTGATAACGGCGATGAGGTCGCCGCCCTCCACCTTCGTGGCGGCGCCAATGGCGACGCGCTCGATGGTGCCATCCTTGGTGGCGGAGATGGAGGCTTCCATCTTCATGGCCTCGATGACGGCGATCTGGTCGCCGGCCTTGACCTCGTCGCCAGGCTTGGCGGTCGGGTTCACCACGCCAGCGAACGGTGCGGCCACGTGGCCCTCATTGGACGGGTCGGCCTTCTCCACGGTGGCAACGGTGGACTCCACGTTGTTATCGCGCACCTTGAGCGGGCGGATCTGGCCATTGACGTTGAGAACGACGTTGCGGATGCCCTTCTCATCCGGCTCGCCCATCGCGTCAAGACGCAAGGTGATGGGCTTGAGATCCGCGCGGTCGTTGGAACCCTCCGGGAAGTAGTGAACGATGTAGTCGTTTCCTTCTTCCAGACCATAGAAGAAGACAGTGTCCGTCAGCGCCTCAGTGTTGCCGTAGGTGCGGCGGAATTCGTTGAACTCCTCGAACTGCTTCGGGAATAGCAGGCGGTTGAGGGAAGCACGGCGCTCAGTGGAATCATCCGAGGCCAGGTGCTTCTTCTCTTCCTCCGGTACGGGCTTGACGGTGACGTCGCCAGGCGCGCGGCCTTCCAGGACCTTGTCGCGCAGCGGCGGCCAGCCACCCGGAGGGGTACCGAGCTCACCGCGCAGGAAGGCGATGACGGAATCCGGGATGTCGTACTTAGTGGGATTGGCCTCAAAGTCAGCTGGGTCCACGCCGGCACCCACGAGGTGCAGTGCGAGGTCACCGACCACCTTGGAGGACGGGGTCACCTTGGTCGGACGGCCGAGCATCTCATTGACGGCTGCGTAGGTGTCCTCGATGATTTCGAAGCGGTCCTCCAAGCCCAGCGCGGTAGCCTGCGCACGCAGGTTGGACAGCTGGCCGCCCGGAATCTCGTGGCGGTAGACGCGGCCGGTCGGTCCCGGAATACCCTTCTCGAACGGGTGGTAGAGCTGGCGCACTGCCTCCCAGTACGGTTCCAGGTCGGAGACTGCCTTGAGGGAGATACCAGTATCGCGCGAGGAGTTGGAGAACGCCGCGATGATGGCGGACAGCGAAGGCTGGGAGGTCGTACCCGCCAGCGGTGCGGAGGCACCATCCACGATGTCCGCTCCGGAAAGCGCTGCCGCGTAGTAGGTGGCCAGCTGGCCGCCTGCGGTGTCGTGCGTATGCACGTGAACCGGCAGGTCGAACTCCTTGCGCAGAGCCATAACCAGCTTGGATGCGGACTCCGGGCGCAGCAGGCCCGCCATGTCCTTGATAGCCAGGACGTGAGCGCCGGTGTTCACGATCTCCTCGGCCAGCTTGAGGTAGTAGTCCAGCGTGTAGAGCTTCTCATCCGGGGAGCACATGTCGCCGGAGTAAGCCATGGCAACCTCAGCCACGGTGGTGTTGGTCTCCAGGACGGCGTCGATAGCCGGGCGCATCTGGGTGACGTCGTTCAGCGCATCGAAGATGCGGAAGACATCCACGCCCGACTTGGCAGCCTCCTGCACGAAGCCGGTGCACACGTCATTGGAGTACGGCGAGTAACCCACGGTGTTGCGGCCGCGCAGCAGCATCTGGATGTTCTGGTTCGGCATGGCCTCACGCAGCAGATCCAGGCGCACCCACGGGTCTTCCTTGAGGAAGCGCATGGCGACGTCGTAGGTCGCACCGCCCCATGCTTCCACGGAGTAGAGCTCCGGGGTCATGCGGGCTACGGCCTCAGCGGCGGTGACCAAGGCGGTACCGCGCACGCGGGTAGCCAACAGGGACTGGTGGGCGTCACGGAAGGTGGTATCGGTGACGGCCAGGGCGTCCTGCTTGCGGATCTTCTCCGCCCACTTCTTCGGGCCCAGCTCCAACAGCTCATCGCGGGAACCGCGGGGCAGCTCAGAGTTAAAGTCCAGATCCGGCAGCTTGTCGAAGGGGCGCAGGGTGGTCGGGCGCTCGCCGTTCGGCTTGTTGACGGTCACATCAGCGATGTAGTCGATGATGCGGCCGGACTCATCCACGGCCGGCGGGGCCTTGAGCAGGTCCGGGTGCTCCGGAATGAAGCTGGTGTCCACGCGGGTGTTGACGAAGTCCGGCTCACGCAGCAGGGCGCGCAGGAAGCCGATGTTGGTGGCCACGCCGGCCACGGTGAACTCGTTGAGCGCGCGCTGTGCACGTGCCACGGCTTGTTCAAAGTTGACACCGCGGCAGGTCATCTTCACCAGCAGGGAGTCGAAGTTCGGGGAGATCTCCGCGCCGACGGCCGTCGCGCCGTCGAGACGCACGCCCGCGCCGCCCGGTGAGCGGTACTGGGTCAGCGTGCCGGTATCCGGGCGGAAGCCATTGGAGGGATCCTCGGTGGTGATGCGGCACTGGAGCGCCGCGCCGGTGATGTGGATTTCCTCCTGCTTCAGGCCCAGCTCCTCCAGGGAGAGGCCCGCGGCAATCTGCATCTGGGACTTCACGATGTCCACGCCCGTGACTTCCTCGGTCACGGTGTGCTCCACCTGCACGCGCGGGTTCATCTCGATGAAGACGTGATTGCCCTTCTCATCGACGAGGAACTCGACGGTACCGGCGCCTTCGTAGTTGATGTGCTCGCAGAATTTCACGGCGTCCGCACAGATGCGGTCACGCAGTTCCGGGTCCAGCGTTGGCGCCGGGGCGATCTCCACGACCTTCTGGTGGCGGCGCTGCACGGAGCAGTCGCGCTCGTACAGGTGCATGACGTTGCCTTGGGAGTCAGCCAGAATCTGCACCTCGATGTGCTGCGGGCGAATGACCGCGGTCTCGAGGTAAACGTTGCCGTCACCGAAAGCGGCCTCTGCCTCGCGCGATGCCTCAGCGCACTTGGTCTTCAGCTCCGCCTCGTTCTCAATGAAGCGCATGCCGCGGCCACCGCCGCCGGCCACTGCCTTCACAAAGACGGGGAACTCAAAGTCCTTGGCGTATTCCGCCAGCTTGTCGACGTCCGTCGAGGGCTTCGAGTCCTTCAGAGTCGGCAGCCCTGCTTCCTCAGCTGCGGCCACTGCGGCGGCCTTATCACCGGTCAGGTCCAAGGTCTCCGCGGTGGGGCCGATGAATTTAATACCGTTGTCACGGCAAGCGCGGGCCAGATCGGCACGCTCCGAAAGGAAGCCATAACCCGGGTAAATGGCATCCGCACCGGACTTCTTGGCGGCGCGGATAACCTCGTCAATATCGAGATAAGCCTTAACCGGCTGGCCCTCAGTACCAATACGCACGGCTTCGTCCGCGAAGGCACGGTGGAAGGAGTTGCGGTCTTCCTTGGGATAAATTGCAACGGTCTTGGAACCGACCTCAAAGGCGGCGCGGAAGGCACGCACGGCAATCTCACCGCGGTTGGCCACCAAGATCTTGGAGAAGGACTTGTGGGCGGTATCAGACACTAGGAGTGATCCTTTCAGATAGGAACAATACGGAGTCAAGGATAGTGTCCGAGGCGACAACGCGGGCGAGAATCAACATATAGGTCAACAGAAATCCACGCGCTGCACTTAAGTCGGACAAAGAAAAAACCATCGCACAAGAAGAAAGTTTCGTGCGCTGGTTTTAGGCTGATTAGTTCCGCTTCTCTTAGATCTGCTTCGGCGGAACGGAGCGCTGCTCCTTGCCGTTGTAGGCAGACAGCGGGCGGATCAGGGAGTTGTTCTCGTTCTGCTCAACGATGTGTGCGGTCCAGCCGGTGATGCGGGCCATCACGAAGATCGGGGTGAAGAACTCAATGTCGAAACCAAGGATGTGGTACGCGGGGCCAGCCGGGAAGTCCAGGTTCGGCTGAATCTTGATGGAGGTGTTCTCGTACATGGTCTTCGCCATGTTCTCGTACATCTCCACCCACTGCTCCTGGCCGTGGTCCTTGGCCAGCTCGCGGAAGGCAGCCTCCATGGTCGGAACACGGGAGTCACCGTTCTTGTACACGCGGTGACCGAAGCCCATGACGAGCTCCTTGTTCTTGAGCTTGTTGAGCGTCCACTCCTCCGCCTTGGCCGGGTCACCGACCTCCAGGAAATTCTTCATCACGGCCTCGTTAGCACCACCGTGCAGCGGGCCCTTCAGCGCGCCGATGGCGGCGGTGACGGCGGAGTAGGTATCCGACATCGTGGAGGTCACCACGCGGGCAGCGAAGGTAGAGGCGTTGAAGGAGTGCTCAGCGTAGAGGATGAGGGACTTATCAAAGGCCTCAATATCGGAGCGCGACAGGGCCGGCGAGCCTTCCTTTTCACCGAAGACCATCCACAGGAAGTTCTCCGCAAAGCCCTTCTTGCGGGAAGGCTCGAGGTAGCCCTCGCCGCGGCGACGGCGGATGTCAAGGGCAACGATGGTCGGCAGCTTCGCCATGAGCTCCAGCGCGGTGCGGCGGATGTGCTCGGAGTCCTTGGTGTACTCCTCCGGGTCCTGAGAACCAATGAAGGAGACTGCGGTGCGCAGCACGTCCATCGGGTGGCAGGACTTCGGCATGGAGGTGATCAGGTCAATGAGGTGGCGGTCTAGGTGGCGCAGCGCCTTCTCACGAGCGGAGAAACGAACCAGCTCATCCTGGGTGGGCAGCTCGCCGTTCCACAGCAGGTAGGCAACCTCTTCGAAGGAGCAGTAGCGAGCCAGCTCCTGGACCGGGTAACCGCGGTAGGTCAGGGAGTTGGTCTCCGGGACAACCTTGGACACGGCGGTTTCGTCGACGACAACGCCGTACAGGCCCTTGCGGATCTCTGGGGTTTCAGACATGGTGTTTCTCCTTAAGTGGGGGTTGGTGTGAGTTCTGGAAGGTGGGGTTTAGCCAAAGGTGGGCTTGTAGCTGTCCTTGGAGTAGGTGAAGACGCTCTGGTCGAAGGCGTTGTACTCGTCGTAGCGCACCAGCTCATACAGGCGGGAGCGGTGCTGCATGCGGTCGAGCCACTCCTGGGATTGCAGGCCGGTTTCCTGCATGTCGCGAAGGAATTCTTCGGTAGCGCCCATAGCTACGCGCAGGGTGGATACCGGCCAGATGACTGCGTTATAGCCCAGCTCCTCGATGCGCTTGGCGGACAGCAGCTCGGTCTTGCCGAACTCCGTCATGTTGGCCAGCAGCGGGGTATCCACGGCGGCGCGGAACTTTTCGAAGTCTTCCGGCGAGTACAGGGCCTCGGTGAAGATGAGGTCCGCACCGGCGTCGGCGTAGGCCTTGGCGCGCTCGATGGCTTCATCGATGCCGTGGATGCCAGCGGCATCCGTGCGGGCACAGATGATGAAGTTCTCATCGCGGCGCTCGTTGACGGCAGCGGTGATGCGGCGAACCATGAGATCCGTCGGCACCACTTCCTTGCCATCGAGGTGTCCGCAGCGCTTCGGGTTGACCTGGTCCTCCAGGTGGCAGCCGGCCAGGCCGGCGTCCTCCAGCGCGGCGACGGTGCGGGCGGCGGACATCGGTTCGCCGAAGCCTGTGTCGGCGTCGACAAGCACAGGCAGGTCCGTGGCGCGGGCGATGTGCCCGGCGCGCTGCGCCACCTCGGTGAGGGTGGTGAGACCAATGTCCGGCAGACCCAGATCATTAGCCAGCACCGCGCCGGAGACGTAGACGCCGCCGAAGCCGCCGATGTCCTGGATAAGCCGCGCGGTCAACGGGTTGAAGGCGCCCGGCAGCGTGGTGATTTCCGGTGCGTTCAGCGCCTCGCGGAAGCTCTTGCGCTTGTCTGCATTGCTGATAGTGGAGCCAAATAGGCCAGCCATTTAGAACAGTCCCTTCGGGGTCTCGGGTGCGGTGGCGATGGCCTCGTCGGTGAGGCGAACGTTGAGCTCGTTCAGGTCAGTGAGGTTCTCCAGGTTCTGAGCAGCGGCGAGGAAGCGCTCCTGCTCCTCCTCCGAAACCTTGCCGGCGGCGAGCTTCTTGAACTTGTTGATGTACTCCTCGCGGCCGAAGGGGCGGGCGCCGAGCGGGTGGGCGTCGGCCACCGCGCGCTCATCCTCAATCACGGTGCCGTCCTTGAAGGTGATGACTGCCTTGCCGCCGAAGGCCTTCTCCTCCAGGTCGTTGGAGTGGTAGCGGCGGGTCCATTCCGGGTCCTCGACGGTGGAAATCTTGTGCCACAGGTCGATGGTGTCCTGGCGGTGCTTGCGCTCGTCGGAGTAGGAGGTCTCGTAATCCCACTCGCCGTCCTGCAGGGCCACGGCGAAGATGTACATGATGGAGTGGTCCAAGGTCTCGCGGGAGGCGTTCGGATCCATCTTCTGCGGGTCGTTGGCGCCGGTGCCGATGACGTAGTGGGTGTGGTGCGAAGTGTGCAGGACGATGGACTCGATGTCCTCGGTCTTCAGGCCCTTCTCTGCCAGGGTCTTCTTGAGAGCGAAGGCCATGTCGATCGGGGCCTGTGCCTGGTATTCCGCGGAGTGCTCCTTGGTGTAGGTGTCCAGGATGGCTCGCTTGGGCTCCCCGTCCCCCGGCAGGGGGACGGTGTAGGTGCGCTCCGGAGAGTGGAGCATCCAGGCGATGAAGCCGTCCTCGCCTTCCCAAATCGGGGCCGGGGCACCCTCGCCGCGCATGGAGCGGTCCACTGCCTCGATGCCCATCTTCCCGGCAAAGGCCGGGGCATAAGCCTTCCAGGAGGAAATGAGGCCCTTGCGGGACTGGCGGGTAGCGGTGGTGGTGTGCAGCGCCTGGCCGATGGCCTGGTAGATGGTGTCGACGTCGAGGCCGAGCATGGTGCCGATGCCCGCGGCGACGGAGGGGCCGAGGTGCGCCACGTGGTCGATCTTCCACTCGTGAAGGCAAATGCCCTTGACCAGGTTGACCTGGATTTCGTAGCCGGTGGCGATACCGCGGATGAGCTCCTTGCCGGTCAGCCCCTTGTGCTGTGCCACGGCCAGGATTGGCGGGATGTTATCGCCCGGGTGGGAGTATTCGGCGGCGAGGAAGGTGTCGTGGTAGTCCAGCTCGCGCACGGCAGTGCCATTGGCCAGGGCTGCCCACTCGGCGGAGTAGGTGCCGTCAACGCCGAAGATGGTGGCGCCGCCTTCTTGAGCCGGGTGGGCCTGCGCGATAACGCGGGCGGAGGTCACTGGGCGGCGGGTGGCTGAGGCCACGGCCACGGAGGCGTTATCGATGATGCGGTTGATGATCATCTCGGTGGTCTCGGCCGGGACCTCGACGGGATCCGCTGCAACCTTGGCAATCTTGTAGGCCAGGTGCTCTTCGATAGGAAAGTCCTCGGCGGACTTGTGGATACGTACTTCGTGGTTAATCAACGGGATTCCCTCCTAGACAAGAACAACGATTGCGATAGAGCTCACACTAACCACGCCCCGTGCGCCCTGCCACATGTGTAAACTGTGACTATCTGTTGCAGGGATTTGCGTTCCTTGCGAAACTTGTGGAATTCCCAGGCAGGGAGGCTTTTTAGGAGGAGTCAGACGGTGAGCAAACACTACGCGGGGGCGAGAATCCACGCACTACGCAAGGAACGCAAACTCACGCAAGCCGCCATGGCGAAGCAGCTAGGGCTATCCACCAGCTACCTCAACCAGCTGGAAAATGACCAGCGCCCCCTCACCGTCACCGTCCTCATGCAGCTGACCCAACGCTTCGGCGTTGATGCCACCTATTTCGCCGGGGACCGTGACCTGCGTGCCCTCGCCGAGCTGCGCCAGCTCTTCCCCGAAGCATCTGAGGCAACTCTTACCGATCTCAGCGGGCGCTTCCCCGAACTTGTGCCCCGGCTTGTCGACGCCGCCGCGCACACCCCCGCGGAACCCGGCCCCTTCGAGGCGGTCCGTGATTTCTTCTATGACGCGCACAACTACGTCCACAGTCTCGACATCGCCGCCGAGGAGCTTTCCGATTCGCTCGGGGACCGAGTCCTGCGCCGCGGGCGCTTGGCCTCCGTCTTACAGGAAGAGTTCGGTGTTACGACGCGCTTTTCCTCCTCGTCCCCGCGGCGCCGCGCCTTCCACAACCGGGAGCTGCACCTGCGCGCGGGACTTACGGAATCCCAGCTCGTCTTCGAAATGGCGCTCCAGTACTGCCTGCTGGCATACCCAGAGCATTGCGCGGAACTCGTCGCCGAATTACCGGGCGAGGAAGCACAGACTATTGGCACGCTGGGCCTCGCGCAGTATTTTGCCGCCGCCGTGACCATGCCTTATACCCAGTTCCTCGCCACCGCGGAGGAAACGCGCTATGACATCGATGTCATCGCGACGGCCTTTGGCACTGGTTTCGAAACCACCGCGCAGCGCTTGTCGACGTTACAGCGACCCGGCCACCAAGGTGTTCCCTTCTCCTTCATCCGCACCGACCGCGCGGGCAATATTTCCAAGCGCCAGTCCTCCACCGCTTTCCACTTCGCCCGCAGCGGTGGCTCCTGCCCGTTGTGGGTGGTGCACCGCGCTTTTGAAACGCCCAACCGCATCACGCGCCAAGTGGCCTCCATGCCCGATGACCACACCTACCTGTGGATTGCGCGCTTCGTCCAAGGCCAGGCCCAGGCCTGGGGCACGCCGCGCAAAGAATTCGTGGTGGGTTTAGGCTGCGATATCGCACAGGCGGATCGCGTGGTCTACGCGGATGCACTCAACCTCTCCCCTTCCGAGGCAACCCCCATCGGCCCCGGCTGCGCTGCTTGCCCGCGCCCGGCGTGCCCACAGCGCGCCTTCCCGCAGGCGGGCCGGCCCGTCAGCCTCGACCTCAATGCAACGCCGGTTTCGGCCTATGCCACCTCGTAGTTCTCTCATTTTCGCCTACGCAGGAGGTTCTCTCCCATGTCCGGCCCGGCACTGTTAGAGCAGCTCACCAGCGAATACGGTAAGCAGTTCACCATGGAAGAAGCCCAGCATGCGGTGAGCACACTGGGCTTATAAGGACGAGCCGAAACTAAATCGGAGTTAGAGCCTACTTACTCAAGGTCGTCGTGAGCAACGAGGCGGCGGGCTGCCTCCGTGATGGTGCCCGACAGGGACGGGTAGACCGCCAGGGAATCCGCGAGCTGGTTCACGGTGAGCTGGTTGGTCACGGCCACGGCGATGGGCAGAATGAGTTCGGAGGCAGTCGGCGCGACGATTACGCCGCCAATGACGCGGCCGGAGGTAGCGCGGCAGAAGAGCTTCACAAAGCCGTGCTGCAGGGAGCGCATCTTGGCGCGCGGGTTGGTGTTCAGCGGCATCATGATGGTGCGGGCGGCAACCTCACCGGCCTCAATCTCCGCCTGCGTAAAGCCCACGGCAGCGATCTCCGGGCGGGTAAACACGGCGGTTGCCACGGTCTTCAGACGCAGCGGGGACACGCCCTCACCCAGGGAGTGGTACATGGCGATACGGCCCTGCATCGCAGCAACGGAAGCCAGCGGGAACAGATCGGAGCAGTCACCGGCGGCATAGATGCCAGCGACATTGGTGCGGGAAACGCGGTCAACCTCGATGTGGCCAGATGGCGTGGTGGCCACACCAACGTGCTCAAGGCCCAGGTTCTTGGTATTCGGAATGGAACCGATGGACATGATGACATGGGAACCGTGGATCTCGCGGCCATCCTGGGTCTTGACCACCACGTTGCCGTCCTCAGTGCGGGAGACCGTCTCCACGCGGCAGTTCTTCTCCAGCTCCACGCCACGCTCAGCCAGGACGGTCTCGAGGACGTCGGCAGCATCGGCGTCGTCATGCGGCAGAATGCGGTCGCGGGACGCCACCATGGTCACGCGCACGCCCATCTCCGCGAAGGCGGACACGAACTCCGCACCGGTCACACCGGAGCCCACCACGATGAGGTGCTCCGGCTCCTCCTTGAGGTCATAAACCTGCTGCCAGGTGAGGATGCGCTCGCCGTCCGGCTGCGCGCCCGGCAGAATGCGCGGGGTAGCGCCGGTGGCAACGAGGACGAGGTCCGCGTCGAGGGTTTCGGTGGTGCCATCCTTGTGGGTGACATCAACCTTGTGTGCTGCACCCTTCACGCCATGCTGATCCTCAGAAAAGGCGGCACGCCCATCAATGACCTTGACGCCAATCTTCTCTAGGCCCGCACGGACGTCGCGGGACTGGTTAGCAGCCAGCGCCTGCACACGGCCGTTGAGGGCCTCCAGGCTCAGCTGCAAGGAGCTGAGCTGGTGGTTCAGGCCCATGTCATCCGCACGGCGGAAATCGGTGCGAATGTTCGCACCAGCGATGAAGGACTTCGAGGGCACGCAGTCCAAGAGAACGGAGGAGCCACCGGGGCCCTGTTCCTCAACCAACGTAATGTGCGCGCCGTACTTGGCGCCGGCGGTCGCAGCCTCGTAGCCTGCGGGGCCACCGCCGATGATTACGATGCGGGGGGCTTCCTGTGACACTGTCGCTCCTTTTTAAAATTCTGCCTATAAGAACTCTGGGGAAATCCTTGTCACAGTGTAATGCTTAGGCGCTTAATCCTCCACGTTGGCAAACTGTTCTGCTACGGAGCCAAAGAGTTTGACGCCCACGCCGATAGCCCGCTCATCAGGTGCCAAATCTCCCATGTGGAGATCGTGCTGTTCGCCTTCACCGGACCAGCAGCCAAGGCGAGCCATGGAGCCGGGGACCTTCTCCAGGTACCACGAGAAATCTTCGCCGCCCGAGGACTGCGGTGCCTGAACCACGGCTTGCGGGTCGATGGCCTGGGCAGCGCTGGCGAGGAGGGCGGTGGAGACGTCGTCGTTAAGCACGGGCGGAACCCCGCGGTGGTAGACCAGCTCATGTTCCACACCCAGGGGCGCTAGCACCTGTTCCACCAACTCGGAGAAGAGCGTTTGCATATCCCGCCAGATTCCGATGTCTGCCGTGCGCATGGTGCCGGATACAGAACCGGTCTCCGGAATCGCGTTCGGGGCATAGCCGGAATTCACCTGGCCAAAGACCAAGACGGTGCCGGTGCGCGGATCGACGCGGCGTGAGAGCAAACCTGGCAGGTCCGTCAGCAGCTTGCCCAGCGCATAGACGACGTCCGCAGACAAGTGCGGGCGCGAGGTATGCCCGCCCGGGCCGGAGACGTTGATTTCCACGACATCGGTGGCCGAGGTGATCGCTCCAGCGCGAACGCCGATGCGCCCGACGCGCAGCTTCGGTTCAACGTGGACGGCGAAGATGGAGTTCACGCCTTCGAGCGCACCCCATTCAATGACGTCGGTGGCGCCGCCCACCCACACCTCTTCAGCGGGCTGGAAGATGACACGAACACCGAAATCTAGCGGATGCTCGCGATTAAGGTCCGCCAAGGCGCAGGCCGTGGCCAGCGCAATGGTGGTGTGCATGTCATGCCCGCAGGCATGCATGACGCCTGGGACCTCAGAGGTGTACTCGAGGCCGGTGACCTCGGTGACGGGAAGCGCGTCAATATCGGCACGGAAGGCCAAGCGCCCAAGTTCGGTATCGGGACCAATGTCCACCATGAGGCCGGTTTCGGGAAAAAGATGCGGCTCCAAGCCGTACTCGCGCAGGGTGCGGGACAGGAAGCGGGTGGTTTCCACCTCGTTATTGGAGGTCTCCGGGTGGCGGTGAATATGGCGGCGCCACGCGATGACCTCCGCGCGGTGGTTGCTGAACCACTCACTGACGTAGTCCGAGATCACTGCTTCCTCCTCCGTGGTTTTCTCTTGGGAAGAGTCTACAACTAGACCATGCGGTTCAGTTAGCCGGGCAGGTCACACGCTAGATATACTGAGCGGTCTGCCTGCCCGACGGTTTCGCTACAGGTCGATATTGCGGGGACCGTAGAGGCGATCGCCGGCGTCACCCAGCCCCGGCACGATATAAGCGTCCTCGTTGAGGGCAGGATCAATCGCTGCGGTAACCAAGCGAACCGGCAAGCCCGAATTGGCCAACGCATCAACGCCCGGCTGAGCGGAGACCATGCAGATCGCCGTGATGTCGGTAGCGCCGCGGTCCGCGAGGAGCTTCAGGGAGTGCAGGAGGGAACCACCCGTGGCGAGCATCGGGTCGACTACGAAGACGCTGCGGCCGCTGAGATCCTCCGGCAGGGCCTCCAGATAAGGCACCGGCTCGTGAGTTTCCTCATCGCGCGCCATGCCGATGAAGCCGACCTGGGCATCCGGAATCATGGACAGAGCCGGGTCAATCATGCCCAGACCAGCACGGATGATGGGCACGATAATCGGCGGATTCTGCAGGCGGGTGCCCTCCGCCGTGGCGACGGGAGTAACGCAATCAAAATGCTCGACGGGCAGGTCACGGGCTGCTTCATACACAAGCATGGTGCCCAGATCTCGCAGGGCGGCACGGAAAGCGGTGTTATCGCTGCGGGCATCACGCATCAGCGTGAGCCGGGAGGCGGCGAGGGGGTGGTCTACTACGTGGATATCCATGCCCTTCACTGTATAAGAATCCGGCGGGAACCGATCAGCGGGCGGTGCAGTCTAATAAGGCATGACTAGCTTTGAAACATTCACTATTGACACCGAGTACACCCGCCGGCTGGCACACGAGCTGGCCACCGTCTCCCAAACCTCCACCACTCCCCCTCCCGAGCTACCGACGGACCCCGTTCTAGGCGGCTTCACCGGAGCATTTAACTCCGCCATGGAGAACCTTTCTGCCCGCCTTGCCCAGGTCAGGGCGGATGCTGGTGCCGTGGCGGAGTCCAGCTTCCGCATGGCCCGCGAGGCCGAAGACGCTGACGGTGCTCTTGCTAGCGCCTGTGGGAGTCTGTGATGTTGGAGTCAGCACTCACCCACATCGCCCGGATGCAACCGGCGCAGCTTCCCGATGTCTCCCTGCCCACTGTGCCTGATCTCACTGCTGCCGGACCCTTAGCGGAGATAGCGCACGGAGATCCGCAGGCGCTTTTCGACACTGCACGCCAGGCCACCGAGGACCTTTCCACGGCGCGCTCTGCGTTAGATTCCGCGCGCGGGCTCATCTCGGCGGCCGTCAAGGACCTCATCGGGCTGGGCTTCGAGCTGCTCCAGCGCGGGCTGCCTTTAGCCCTGGGCTTGCTCATCCCCAACCCAGCGGCACAGGCCGCGGCCCGCTCTGCTTTGCAGGCTTTGGCAATGGAGTACGTCGGCAAGACGATGCTGCGCGTAAAGCAACTGGCCGGGGAGCTCCTTCAGTCGGCCGCACCCCTCGTGCCCATTGCTCAACGCGCGGTACGCCCTTCAGTGCGCGGTCCGCAGGAGGAAGGCGGGGCTCGCCACGCGCTCACAGCTTCCTCATCCTCCTCTGGCGGTGAAGGAAGTGCGCAAGGCCAGGCCGCGGTGCAAGCCGCACTCTCCCAGCTGGGAACACCCTATGGCTGGGGCGGCACCGGCAACGGTAGCTTCGATTGCTCGGGGCTGACCCAATGGGCTTGGCGCCAAGCTGGGGTGGAACTGCCGCGCACCGCTGAAAACCAGACTGTGGGCCGCCAGGTGAGCGCGGATGAGCTGCAGCCCGGCGACCTCGTCGTGTGGGATGGGCACGTGGCCATGTACTCCGGTGACGGGCAGATGGTGGAAGCCGGTAGCCCCGTACAAACCAATCCGCTGCGCACCAACAACATGGGGATGGCTTTCAAAGGCTTCTGGAGGCCTACAGGGTAGACTATTTGCCCATGAACACCCGCGCTATTGTCCCCATCAAGCTCTCCCTTTCTGAGGGCGATTTCTATACCCTGTGGGCGCCAAAGTGGCGCCAAAACGGTTCCGAGTGGCAGGCTTTTCTCGGTGATGATGAGTCGGTCCTGCTTTTTAACACCGAAGCCGAGATGCTCTGCTTCCTCGAATCTGGCACGAAGCATGACTTGCTCGATCACCCGAAGTGGGAGGTCTTCAACTCCCAGGCGGCAGACCGCGTCGTGCCAGAAAAGAAGCACGTCTACGACCTCATCGGGATGCCGAAGCACCTGGCCGGCCGTCCCAGCCACGAGAACGTGTCCACCGTCGCACGCTGCCTCGAGATTGCGCAGGCGCTGGCAGAGGTCAGCGCCGCAGAGCACACCGTCATCTTCTTCGCATCGCATTCCATCCTGCGCAACCCAGCCCGCGGAGCCGATCACTACGCCGGTGAACAGGGCATGAGCGAGTGGTCCGGCGTGGGCCGCGTTATCCACAGCAACTGGCGCTCGGTCATCGAAGACCTCGACAAGGTGGTCAAGGTCGTTCCTTCCTCTGACTTCACCCAGGATGCAACCACGAACGCCGCCACCCGCATCTCCGCCGCCAGCGAAGCAGCGGAGGAAGCACGCAAGAAGGCCGAGGAAGAGCGCAAGGCCGCCGCGGAATCCGCCGATCCTTATGACAGCTCCCCCTGGGCCGCCGCGGGCATCGACCCGGTAAAGATCACCGCTGATCAAAGGACGGTCTACACTCTGCGCACCTACCTCGACGGCAAGCCGGTTTTCTTGGGTAAGTGGGGCGAAATCTTCACCTTCCCCAGCTCCAAGGTGCTGGTGCGCTGGATCATGGAAAACGATGACCACGACCTAGCAAAGGTTTCCACCTGGGAGGAGGTCGTTGCCGCAGCGAACGCCGGTGAGCTCGAAGTCACCGTCCACCCGGATAACCAGTACAGCTTCTACGGCATCGTCCGCGATATTGAAAAGGGCCCCGAGTCCGTTGATACGGACCAAATGAGCCGCTGCTACGAGGTCTGCGCGGACGCCGCCGACTGGGCTGGGGATGACTCCATCAACTCCTACATGCTGCAGAACCCGCGCTTCCAGGACTACCTGGGCTACATGCTTGGCTCCACCGAGCACGCGGGTTACGTGCCCTCCAAGCCCTACACCGAGCACGCGGAGTCCTGGAAGGGCCTGGAGGAAATGCTGACGAAACGCTTCTCCCGCTTCTAGTTTCTATTCGGAAGACTCACTGACTTCTTCCGCCTCGGAGTCGCTCACACCGGAAGCGTCTTCCGCAAATTCCGGATCCGCCAGTTCCTCATAGGCGGGCAGGATCTCCTGCTCAATGAGGCGCTGGCGGTCTTCTTCGCTAGCAAAGGAATTCTCAATGGCCTTGATGGTGAGGTCGAAGAACTCCTCGAGGCCATAGCCAAAGGTCTCGCTCAGAGCGAGGAACACATCGCTGAGCTTCTCGCCCGCCACCGTGCAGGTAAAGCCGAGCTGCTGCAACAGCGGCAGAGGGTGATCAGCCAGCTCCTCTGCGGGCATTTCCTCCAGCGGCGCAAAGGTCAGCGCGATGTGGCGATCCCGCACCCACGCCGAGGCTTTACCTGGGCGAACGCCTTCGAGATCCGCGCTGAAATCGTCGACGAGATCAGTGGCATGAACAAGGCGCGTCGCACCCGCCTGCACAGCCGCCACGGCGTCCTCATAAGAGGCAACGTCCCTCTCCCACGGGATGAAGTCTGCGCGGAGCTTCTCAGCCGCAGATAGCTCAGTCAGCGCAGCACCGGCAACGCCTTCGCCGGCATCCCAGCTATTGGCATCGCCCTCAACGATGAGGCGGGCATCGATTCCGGGAACGTCGAGTCCTTCCTGCGCCGCAGCGAGTGCCTCAGCGGCGCCGAAGGAGAAAGCACTGGGGCACAGGCGGAGCTCGGCGTAAACCACGTGGTCGTCGACAAGCGCCTGCACAACAGCCTGCGTGGCCGCGCGCAGCTCCTCCGGGGTGGAAGCATCCGTGGGCAACGGTGCGAAGAGCGTCACCTTGGGCAGACCGGCGAAAATCTCGGCGCCGGAGTCTTTGTTCTCTGGGCTAATTAGTGGTGCGTCATGCATGAGGATCATCCTAGGACGAGGTCTAGGATTAAGCACGCTATGAAACATGTCCCCGCGCTCCTCACCGCCATCGCCCTGGCCGCAACGCCGCCCGCGTTCGCAGAAGAGGAAGAGTCCTCATCGCCCACGCGCACCACCGCGCCGGATACCGACGCCTGCCCGCATTCTCTCGTTCCCGAGGAACCGACGACCACCTCAGAAAGGTTGGCGCCCGGCCAGGAAGCGCCCACTCCCCTGCCCGCGGTTGAGGGCGCTGCGTGTGGCGTGACGGCCCCGCGCGGCTTTCGGCTGAACAAGGACGTTGTAGCTTCGGCATGGATGGTCAGTGACCTGGACACCGGCGAAATCATCGCCATGAAGGATCCCAACGGGCGCTATCGCCCGGCCTCCATCATCAAGGCGCTGCTGGCGCTCGTGGTTATCGAGGAGCTTCCCCTCGACCAGCGCATCACCGCCACGCTTGACGACGCCTCCGTCGAAGGCTCCGCCGTCGGCCTCGGCCCCGATGGGGTCTACACCGTGGAGCAGCTTCTGCAGGGTTTGCTCATGGCTTCCGGCAACGATGCCGCGCACGCCCTCGCGCAGGCCGTTGGCGGGGATGAGGAGGCGCTAAAGAAGGTCAACGCGAAGGCACAGGAGATTGGCACGCGCTCGACGGTGGCGGCCAGTTACTCCGGGCTGGACGCGGCGGGTATGTCGACGTCCGCGGCGGATATCTCGCTGATCTACCGCGCGGCTTTTGCCAACGACACCTTCGCGCGCATCGTCGATACTGAGCACGTGGAGTTTCCCGGCTGGGGTGACATGCCCGGTTATGAGCTGTGGAATGACAATGGGCTCTTCCTCAACGACCCGGATGGCATCGGCGGAAAGACCGGCTATACCGAGGACGCGCACCACACCTTCGTCGGCGCAATTAATCGCGACGGGCGCCGCCTGCAGGCGGTCCTCCTCGATACAACCGTCGAGCATGGTTTCCGCGCCTGGGAGCAGGCGCAGATGCTTCTCGACGAAGCCTCCGACGTCCGCCCCGGCGATGGCGTAGGGCTTTTGGATGATTTCGCGGCTGGGAAAGAAGAGCCCTCGGAACCTGCACTTACCAGCCCGGTTCCTACCACGCCTTCTGCGCCCGCCGCCTCGGAGGCGACTGCGGGGTCTTCGTCCTTTGGGGACTCGCAGGGCTGGATCGGCTGGCTGGTGGCAGGCCTCGTCGCCCTCCTTGTCGTAGTGGTCGCTACTTTTTCACTACTTCGGCGTTAGCCATGATGTCGTGCTGGCCGCGGAGCGCATTCTTTGGGCTAATCGTGGTCACCACGTAGAGCGCACCGAAGAAGGCGACCAGCGGGCCGATGAGCGGCACGAGGGAGGCCACGCGCCACCAATTGCGCTTAAAGCTCTGTTGCCAGGTGAGCTTGTTGTGAGTGCTGACATCGCGCACGGTGTAGCCCGCAATCATCTTTGCAGGCGTTGCTCCCACGAGGACCTCGAAGCAGAGGTAGTAGGCCACCGTGATGATGCCGGTGATGCTGGTGAGCCAGACCTCATTGACGCTGGAGTTATACACCCCGATGCTAACGAAGAGGGACGCACCGATCGCCGCAATGACGTAGTCGATGACGGCCAAGAGCACGCGGGTGCCGGGAGTTGCGCGCGGGGCGTCCTGAACGGGCGCATCAGGCGCGGGAGCATGGTGGTTCGCGCCCCAGCGGCCGGTCGTGGCGTAATCATCCAGCTGCGCCCACGTGAGCCGAGCACCTGATTCCAGCATTTGGTCATAGCTTGCGCGGGAGGAAGGCTCACAAAGAATGCGGGCGGCAACTGCGAGTTCCTCGCGCTCTGGGTTGTCGGAGAGGTAGCCGAGGCCTTCGAGGCGGGCGTCGGCAGCCGCCAGTTGCACGCCCAGCTCGCGTGAGGTCGCGCGCGAATCCAAGGTGAAGTGCTCGTAGAGGTTCGGAGCAAAAGACGCTGGTAGCATCCCGCCCTACTTTCGGCGCAGCAGGGCCCATGCACCCGCAGCGGCCGCGCCGAGGGCGGCACCGGCGCCCAAGGTCACGCCCGTGTTCGGACCCTGGCGGATCTCGTTGCGGACGCGGATGACTGCCTGATCCGGAACCGGCGGAACCAGAAGCTCGAGGGACTCTTCGGTGGTAGCCGTCCACGCGGAGACATAAAGTACGACGCGCCAGACCAAGTACATGACCACCATGAGGACAATGACGGGGCCGAACACGGCACCGGCCGGGTTGCCCGCCGCGGAGGACATGATGACGGTGGACAGCTGCTTGATGGCCTCGAAGAGCACCGCACCGATGGCCGCGCCCATCAAGCCAGACTTCGTGGGAACCTTCGTGCGAGGCAGGAAGGCTACCATCCACCAGAAGACCAAGAAGTTGGCGATAAGGCCGATCACGATACCGGCGAGAACAAGCACCGTGCCCATCCCGGGGAAGGACTCGATGCCAACCCACTCGAAAATCTTTTGGGTCAGCCCGGAAGAGCCCGCCGCCGTCACGCCGAAGGCGATAACCATGGCTACGAGCAGGCCGATGAGTCCCAGCAAGTCACTGAGCTTTTTGGTCACAAAGTTGCCCGGAGCGTCAGTCGGATCCTGCATCCACATCGCCGAAATGCCGATGCGCAGGTTATTCATCCAGCCCAGCCCGGACCACAGGGTGGTCAGGCCACCGATGCCGTACATTGCGCCGCGCTGCTCAATCGCGGTGTGAAGAAGCTCCGTGATCGAATTCCCCAGATCGCCCGACACGGCGTTGGCGATCTGCTCCTCCAATTGCTGCATGAGGTCGGGGCGGTTCGCCAGCACCGTCGCGGCAGCGGCCACGGTGAGCATGAAGATCGGGAAGAGAGCCAGGACCGAGAAATATGTAATTCCGGCTGCGAACTGGTTGCCGCCTTCACTACCGTAGCGGTCCAGCATCTTCATGATGTGGTCGATGAAGCCGGACTTCTCACGGACTTTATCTACCGCGTCCGGCTCATCGGCATAGGCACGCTCGATGCCGTAATCATCGGTCTTCTTCTCATCAGGTCGTGTCGTTGGCGCCACAGGCCTTCCCCTTAAAAATTGATTACAGAATCCTCTACACAGTCTTCATCATGCTAGCCAACTCAGCCGCGACGCGCGGGGAGAAAGCCCACCGCCTCGTAGACCTTGTCCACGAGCGGGGTGGCAATCTCCGTGGCGTGCTCGGCACCCTGGGCCAAGATGCGCTCGAGCTCGCCGCGGTCTTCCATGAGCTCGTCATAGCGAGCCTTCAGCGGAGTGGTGAAGGCCTCGAGCGCCTCGGCCGTATCGACCTTGAGGTGGCCATAGCCCTGGCCGGCATACTTGTCCACGAGATCCGGGATGCTCTCCCCCGTCAGCGCGGACTGGATGGCCAGTAGGTTGGACACGCCCGGCTGCTTCTCGCGGTCAAAGGCCACCACGCCGAGGTCATCGGTCACCGCGGACTTGATGCGCTTGGCGGAGGTCTTGGGAGCATCGAGCAGGTTTACGATGCCCTTCGGGTTTGCCCCCGACTTCGACATCTTGGACGTCGGCTCCTGCAGGTCATAAATCTTGGCCGAGCCTTCCGGAATGAAGGCCTCCGGTACGCGGAAGACCTCGCCGTACTTGTTGTTGAAACGCTCCGCCAGGTTGCGGGTGAGCTCGAGGTGCTGGCGCTGGTCCTCCCCCACCGGCACGTAGTGCGGGGAATACAAAAGGATATCCGCAGCCATCAAAACGGGGTAGGTAAACAAGCCCACGGACGTGCGGTCCTGGCCCTGCTTGAGGGACTTGTCCTTGAACTGGGTCATACGGGAGGCCTCACCGAAGCCCGTCAGGCACTGCAAAACCCACGTCAGCTCCGCGTGTGCGGGGACGTGGGATTGTACGAAGAGGGTGGATTTCGCCGGGTCAATGCCCAATGCGATAAGCTGCGCGGCGCCCGCCACGGTGCGGTGGCGCAGTTCCTCCGGGTTCTGCTCCACCGTGATGGCGTGCAGGTCCGGGATGAAGTAAAAAGCCTCGTGGGAGTCTTGCAGGTCAATCCACTGCTTGAGCGCTCCGAGGTAGTTACCCAGGTGGTAGGAGTCCGCCGTGGGCTGGATGCCGGAGAGGACTCGAGAAGCGGAGGTCGATGCAGAAGTGGAGTCAGTCATGGTTGACTACTCTACTCTGCCGCCTCCGCTGGGGCGGCGCTGCGTCGGTTAAATCTTGCGGGAGGTCGGGCTAATAACGTCCATCATGACGGCGAAACCGGCCACCATGAACGCGCCGCCAACACCCTGGAGGACGATCGGGCCAAGGAAGGCAAAGGACGGTCCGACGATGGTCCACCACCAGATACCCAGGGCAAGCAGAATAGCGCCGAGGACAAAGTAGATGATTGCGCGGGTCATGAGCATCTCCTGCGAAATAGAAAAGGACGTTAAGACGGGATTATCGTACCACTACTTGGAGTGGGCTACTTGTACTCGACCAGAAGCGGAGAGTGATCAGACCAGCGCTCCTCCACCGTCGGTGCCTTCTCCACCCACGTGCGCTGCGCGCGCTCCAGCATGGCCTTCGTGGCCGCCTGGTAGTCAATGCGCCACCCAGCGTCGTTGTTGAAAGCCTGGCCGCGGTAGGTCCACCAGGTGTAGGGGCCATCCGCCTCTGGGTGCAGGCGCCTGGCGACGTCAAACCACTGCGGATCCGCAGCCGCCTCCCAGGCGGTCTTGGTCTCATAGTCCACCACGCCGAGCCAGTCCCCGAGCCCCTTCTTGTCCTGCGGCTGCTCATCCGGGAAAGAACCGAAGACGCGGTCCATAAAGGCGCGCTCCTCCGGCAGGTGGCCGGACTTCTTCTCATTGGCCTTATTGTTCTTTAGGTCTTGGGCGCGGTGGCAGATGTTCCAGTCACCGCCAATGACGGCCTCCGGGTACGTTGCAGCCATCTCATCCAAAACTTCAGAAAACTCATCCAAGAAGAGGTACTTCTCATCCTGCTTCGGGGAATCGGTATCACCAGACGGCAAATACAGGGAAGCCACCCGCACGCCTTCCACGGTGGCGGCGATGAAGCGGCCGGATTCGGCGAAGGAGCCGAAGCCTACGGAGACGTCGCCAAGCGCGTGCTTCGATAGGATGCCCACGCCCGCGCGGCCCTTGGCGGCGGATTCGGCCTGTACCAGGTTCCATCCGGCCTCCAGGGCCGGAGCCAGAGCCTTCTGGGTCTGCTCGGGGTTGGCGCGCACCTCCTGCATAAGGACGACGTCGGCCGGAGTGGTCTCCAGCCACGCGTTCATGCCCGGGTTGTTCTCGTTGCGCTGTTTGCAGGCCGCGCGGATGCCATTGACGTTGACGGAGGCGATGGTGAAACTCATGCCGGCCAGTCTAACTCTGTTCAATAATCTTCACGGAAGGGGCTAGACGGCGCTTGTCCCACATGGTGATAACCCAGGTGAGGCAGCCTGCCACCGCCAGGCCCGCCCCGGCCAGCGCGGTGGAGTTATAGGAGTAGCCCGCGCCCACGACTGCGCCGCCGATGGCCGCGCCCGCCGCATTGGCGATGTTGAGGGCGGACTGGTTCAACGCCGCCGCGAGGGTCTGCGCATCCCCCGCCACGTTGACCAAGCGCAGCTGCAGTGAGGGCACGAGAATGGAGCCGAAGAAGGCCAAGACGCCGAAGACAAGCGTGCCCGCCCACGCGCTGTGCGCCACGAAGTAGAAGGTCACCGACACTCCAACCATGCAGATGAGAGCAAAGATGATGCCGAATTCCAGGTTTCGGTCCGCCAGCGCACCGCCAGCGACGTTGCCGACAGTCATACCGATGCCATAGGCCATGAGCACAATCCACGTGTAGTTCGGGTCC
This sequence comes from Corynebacterium sp. HMSC074E01, assembly GCF_001808885.1. NCBI lineage: Bacteria > Bacillati > Actinomycetota > Actinomycetes > Mycobacteriales > Corynebacteriaceae > Corynebacterium > Corynebacterium sp. HMSC074E01. Next base: position 126,109 of record NZ_KV794853.1, on the reverse strand, counting down.
ATGCCGGCGACCTCCGTCATGGTCCACGTGATGTAGGTATAGACGGCGAACATGCCGCCGAAGCCAACGGTGCCGAGGAACACGGTGAGCAGAACCTGGCTGTTCTTCAAAGCGCCGAGCTCAGTAAACATGTCCGTTTGCGGCATGCGCGTCATGTGTGGGAAGAGGAAAAAGAGCAGGATCATCGTGAGCCCCGCTATGGCCACGACCAGGAAATACGCCGCGTGCCAGCCCAATCCCTGACCCAACGCTTGGGCCGCGGGCACTCCGATCACGGTGGCGATGGACAGGCCCATGCCCACCATCGACATGGCAAACCCTTGCTTGCCCGGTGGGGCCATCGAGGCCGCCGCCAGATTAGCTACGGAGAAGTATGCGCCATGCGGCAGGCCCGCGATGAAGCGCGCCATCAGCAGGACGCCGTAGTTAGGGGCCACGGCCGTGAGCAGGTTGCCCACGAGCAAGAATCCAATAAGCAAGATGATGAGGCGGCGGCGTGGGAGCTTGCCCGTGAGTGCTGCGATGACCGGCGCGCCCACGACGACGCCGAGCGCATAGACAGAGATGACTACCGACGCCGTGTCTTCCGTAATCCCGAAATCATCCGCGATGAGCGGCAGCAGGCCCATCGAGGTGAACTCCGTGGTGCCGATGGCGAAGGCACCCAGCGCCATGGCGATCATGACGATGGTGCGGCGCGTCGTGGAGATTTCCGTCTGGCGTGGGACGGGACGGCGTTGGATGCGGGGAGCAGAGTGCGGGAGATTCACGTGCGCGTACCTTAGTCCCTTTCCCGCGCGCAGACGAGAAGGCCGTAGCAACCACACAGCCCTGCCCCGTTGGTGGCGCGAGTCACAGGGGGACCGGCACCGCGAGAAAATAAGACAGGTATCCTGTGAGGTTGAACAGTTTTCAACTTCTTTAGGAGAACCATGGCAAAGATTATCTGGACCCGTACCGACGAGGCGCCGCTGCTGGCGACCTACTCCTTCAAGCCGGTCGTGGAGGCCTTCGCTTCCACCGCGGGCATCGAGGTAGAAACCCGCGACATTTCCCTGGCCGGCCGCATCCTGGCCCAGTTCCCGGAGCGCCTTGGTGACAAGAAGGTTTCCGACGCCCTGGCTGAGCTTGGACAGCTGGCCAAGACCCCGGAAGCCAACATCATTAAGCTGCCGAACATCTCCGCTTCCCTGGTGCAGCTGAAGAAGGCTATTGCTGAGCTGCAGGCAGCCGGTTTTGATCTCCCGGAGTACGAAGAGGCTCAGGAGAAGTACGACGCCGTCAAGGGCTCCGCCGTCAACCCGGTTCTGCGTGAGGGCAACTCCGACCGCCGCGCCCCGATTGCGGTCAAGAACTTTGCTAAGAAGAACCCGCACAAGATGGGTGCTTGGTCCGCTGATTCCAAGACCAACGTGGCGACCATGGACGCTAACGACTTCCGCCACAACGAGAAGTCCGTCATCATGCCGGAGGAGGACACCCTCTCCATCGTTCTGAAGACCGCCGAGGGCGAGCAGACCCTGCTGGAGAAGCTGCCGGTCCTCAAGGGCGAGGTCATCGACGGCACCTTCATGTCTGCCAAGGCACTCGATGAGTTCCTCAAGGCCCAGGTTGCCCGCGCTAAGGAAGAGGGCGTGCTCTTCTCCGCTCACCTCAAGGCCACCATGATGAAGGTCTCTGATCCCATCATCTTCGGCCACGTGGTGCGCGCTTTCTTCGCTGACGTCTTTGAGAAGTACGGCGAGGAGCTCGAGGCCGCTGGCCTCAATGGCGAGAACGGCCTGGGCGCCATCTACGAGGGCCTGGACAAGCTGGAGAATGGTGCTGAGATCAAGGCTGCTTTCGATGCCGCGCTTGCCGACGGTCCTGACCTCGCCATGGTCAACTCCCACAAGGGCATTACCAACCTGCACATTCCGTCTGACGTCATTATTGACGCCTCCATGCCGGCCATGATCCGCACCTCTGGCCACATGTGGAACAAGAACGACGAGGAGCAGGACACCCTCGCCGTCATCCCGGATTCCTCCTACGCCGGCGTCTACCAGGCCGTGATCGAGGATTGCAAGGCTAACGGCGCCTACGACCCGACCACCATGGGTACCGTCCCGAACGTCGGTCTCATGGCACAGAAGGCTGAGGAGTACGGCTCCCACAACAAGACCTTCAAGGTGCCAGCAGCGGGCACCGTCGAGGTTCGCAACTCCAAGGGTGAGGCTCTCATCTCTCACGACGTGGAAGCTGGCGATATCTGGCGCGCCTGCCAGACCAAGGACGCCCCGATCCAGGACTGGGTCAAGCTGGCTGTCAACCGTGCCCGCCTGTCCGGCATGAAGGCCATCTTCTGGCTCGACCCGGAGCGCGGCCACGACGCCAACCTCATCGAGCTGGTCAAGAAGTACCTGGCCGATCACGACACCGAGGGCCTCGACATCTCCATCGAGGACCCGGTCACCGCGACCAAGATCTCCGTCGAGCGCATCCGCAAGGGCGAGGACACCATCTCCGTCACCGGTAACGTGCTGCGTGACTACAACACTGACCTCTTCCCCATCCTCGAGCTGGGTACCTCCGCAAAGATGCTGTCCGTGGTTCCGCTCATGGCTGGCGGCGGCCTGTTCGAGACCGGTGCCGGCGGCTCCGCCCCGAAGCACGTCCAGCAGGTCCAGGAGGAGAACCACCTGCGTTGGGACTCCCTCGGTGAGTTCCTGGCTCTGGCTGAGTCCTTCCGCCACGAGCACAACACCAATGGCAACGCCAAGGCAGGCGTGCTGGCCACTGCGTTGGACAAGGCCACCGAGACCCTGCTGGATGAGGGCAAGTCCCCGTCCCGCAAGGTGGGCGAGAACGACAACCGCGGCTCCCACTTCTTCCTGACCCTCAACTGGGCCAAGGAGCTGGCTGCGCAGGCTGACGACGCCGAGCTGGCGGAGGCCTTCAAGCCGGTTGCTGAGGCCCTCGAGGCCAAGGCTGGCGAGATTGAGCAGGCGCTTCTCGACGTCCAGGGCTCCCCCGTCGACCTCGGCGGCTACTACGCCCCGAACGAGGAGAAGCTCAACGAGACCATGCGCCCGGTTGCTGCCTTCAACGACATCATTGACGGCCTGAAGAAGTAATTCTGCGCTAGGCGCTTAACAAAAGACCGCTTCGTCTCCTCCCCGGAGTTCGAGGCGGTCTTTTCTTGCTTCATTAACCACAAACAGGCCTAAAACAGCACTCCGCGACGCTATTTTTACCCGTTGAGCTGCGAAGACTTTTTCTTGACTGTTTCTTGCTTCTCGCGCATACTTTTACTCATGACTCCCATAAATACTGCGCCTGAGGAACAGCTTGTAGCCCGCGTGAAGCGGTTTACAGCGCTTCCGGCTGAGCTACCGTGGCTCGAGTTCAAGGTAAACAAGCTGTCCTCTGGCGCGGAGATTGCGAAATATGCTTGCGCGTTGGGAAATTCGGCGCGCCTGCATGATGAGCCAGCGGGATATCTCGTGTGGGGTGTCAACGACGACCGAACCATCGTCGGGACGACCTTTAATTGGCAGCTCACCAAGGGGAAGGGAAACGAGGATCTCCTTCCTTGGCTCAACCGCGTCATTAGCCCAGCCCCTGAACTGACCTTCGACGAGATCACGGTTGATGGACACCTCGTTGTGCTTCTGCGCATCCCCGCCGCATTGTCCGCCCCGTATTCCTTCGAAGGGAAGCGGTATTTCCGCAAGGTCAGCTACATGAAAAACCTCATGGACTTTCCCAATGAGGAACGTCAGCTCTGGCAAAAACTCAACCAGTTCGAATTCGAGAACACAGTAGTGGCCGAGGGCCTTGAGCCCGAATCGATTACCGACCTGCTTGATCCTGAGGCTTTCTTCCTTAATAGACCGGAACTCCCGCATACGACAGGCGCCGCCCTTATCGACACGTTAAGGAGCGCCAAAGCCATCTCCTACTCACACGAGCAAGGCTGGCATATTCCGGCTTGGTCCGCACTCATGTATGCGCGCTCTCTTCAGGACTTTCCGGAGCTGCGCGGGCGCGCTCCCCGCGTCCTACATTTCAACGGCCCTTCACGCACGGAGGTGGAACGAGAATGGGAATTCACCGAAGGCTATGCGTCTTCCTTCACCCACATAGTCACGCTCTTCAACACCATTCGTCCAGGTGGCGAACATATTGATTCCAGTGGTAAGCGCGTAGTGACTCCGTTGTTGCCAACGGTAGCCTTCCGCGAGGTGCTAGCAAATGCGCTCATGCACCAGGATCTTGAACAGCGCGGCCGGTTCTTGACCGTGGAGGTTTTCAGCGATCGGGTCGAAGTAACCAACCCAGGGACCCCGCTCATCGACCCCCAACGGTTCATTGACTCCGCGTCCACCACCCGCAATACCCATCTCGGTGAAGCTTTACGTCTGGCGCATTTTGTCGAGCAACGCGGAAGTGGCTGGGATAAAATCGTCTCTTCACTCGAAGCCGAGCACTTCCCACCTGCTCTCATTCGCGCCAACGGAAGTACCACCGTCTCCCTCAGCGCCTACCGCCCCTTTGCGCTGATGACTATGGAAGAAAAGACCCAAGCCGTCTATCAACACGCTTGCCTTCGCTTCCTCGAGAACCTCCCCGTTAACAATTCCTCAATCCGTCAGCGCTTCGGGCTGAAGAACTCACAAGCCGCTCAGGCCACGCGCCTGCTTGCTGCCACCGTCGAGGAAGGGCTCATCCATGCCTACGATCCCAACGCCGGTCCGCGTTCGTTGCGCTATGTTCCGTTCTGGAGCGAATAGGGATCGCTTTCTTGCTTCATTAACCACAAACAGGCCTAAAACAGCACTCCGCGACGCCATTTTTACCCGTTGAGCTGCGAAGAATTTTTCTTGACTGTTTCTTGCTTCTCGCGCCTTATCTCGCGAATTTTTCGCCCTTTTCATGCCGAGGACCCCAGTTAGTTAAAAAGTTTTTCAATACCTGGGAACCGAGAAACCCTCGCCTCCGACTACTAGTGCAGTTGATATCAGCACCTGTCCATCGCCCCTCCTGAACGCCCCGCGAACGTTCAGCAGGGGCCCTAATCGATAGACCCCGAAAGAGCACTACTTATGAGTCGGACGGCTCTGCGATCCTTCATTCAACGCATCCACTTTTATGGCGGCATGTTCATCGGCCCCTTCATCCTCATCGCGGCATTGACTGGCTGCCTCTATGCCATGGCACCCACCCTGGAGAAAGTGGTCTACCACGACGTATTGACGGTGCCTACCGTGGAGAATCCGCTGAGACTGGAGGAACAAATCCAGGCCGCACAGCACGAGCACCCTGACATGCCGGTCACTCAGGTCTGGCCCGCCACGACACCGACGGATTCCACGCGCGTGCTGGTCTCCGATGAAAGCATCGACGAGAGCCTGCAGCGCACCGTCTTCATCGACCCCGCCACCGCCGAGGTCATCGGCGACTACCCCACCTATTCCGGCTTAGGCGAGATGCCGCTGCGCCGTTGGATTTCCTCCCTGCACGAAAGCTTCCACCTGGGCAAGATCGGTGAGCTCTACTCGGAGCTGGCCGCTTCCTGGTTGTGGGTCATGGCCTGTGGAGGCCTCTATATGTGGTGGATTCGCCGCCGCCCGAAGAACAAAGCAACCGCGAACGCCGCACAGCAGCAGCCTAAGCGCTCTGCCCGCTGGAAGGCCACTCGCCTGCACTCCACTGTTGGCGCGTGGATCTTCATCGGTCTGCTTGGCCTCTCTGCCACCGGTATCACGTGGTCGGGACTGGCCGGCGACAACGTCGATTCCCTCGTCGAGCGCATGCACTGGAAAGCCACTCCCATCAACACCGCCCTGCACGGCACCACCGCTGAAACGCATGAGCACACCGGGCATGAAGGCCATGAAGGGCATGGGGCGTCGGCAAGCGCGAGCGTGGCTGCCGATGCCGAGCGCGTCCTCGCCACCGGCCGCGCCGAGGGACTGACCGGACCGCTGCGCCTGTACCCACCGGAGGACGCCAACTCCGCCTGGCAGGTCAGCGAACGCTGGGTGGAATGGCGCACCACCTCCGATGCGCTCTCGGTGGACGGCGCCACCGGAGAGGTCATCGACCGGCAACCTTTCTCCAGCCTGCCGCTGTTTAGCAAACTCAGCAGTTGGGGCACGTACCTGCACATGGGCATCATGTTTGGCCTTCCATTGCAGATTGCGCTGCTCGCACTGGGCCTCGCCACCGCCGCGCTGGTGGTGCTGGGCTACTACATGTGGTGGAAACGCCGCCCGCGCTTCCTCCCGACTGCCCACTTCTCCTGGGCCACCACAGGACTGGGCGCGCTATTCGCGGCCACCGTCGGTGTCTTCCTGCCGCTCTTAGGAATCACCTTGGCGGCGTTCTTGGTTCTCGATGTCATCCTCATCCACACACCACGACAGAAGAAAGTAGTGAATGCCATCACATAGAGCAACGTGCATGGGTACGGTAGTTTCTTATGACTAACCCACTGCTGACTCCCTCCACGCTGCCCTACCAGCTGCCGCCGTTTGCGGAGATCAAGGTCGAGCACTACCGCCCCGCCTTCGACGAGGCACTCGCGCTTCACGACGCCGAGATCGCCTCCATCACCGACAACCCCGCCGCCCCGACGTGGGAAAACACGGTGGAGGCGCTCGAGCGCTCCGGCCAGGACCTCGACCGCGTTATGGCGGTCTTTGGCAACCTCTCCGGTACGGATGTCACCGATGAGATGGAGGAGATCGCCGCCGACATCTACCCGCGCTTGTCCGCGCATTATGACGCGATCTACCAGAACGAGGTGCTCTACGCGCGCATCAAGGAGGCCACGCCGCCTGCCGACGACGCCGAAGGCCAGCGCCTCCACGACCACCTCCTGCGCACCTTTGCCCGCAAGGGTGCCGACCTCGACGCGGCCGGCAAGGCCCGCCTGTCCGAGATCAACCAGCGCATCTCCGCGCTCTCGGAGGAGTTCGGCCGCAACCTCATGGCGTCTACCCGCGAGCGCGCAGTCTCCTTCACCAAGGAAGAACTCGAGGGCCTGCCCGCCGAGCGCATCGCTTCCGCCAAGGCCGATGCCGAAGCATTAGGCCGCGAGGGCTTCGTCATTCCGCTAGAACTGCCGACCGTACAATCGGAGCTGAGCCGTCTGGCGCGGGAGGATGCGAGGGGGAGGTTGTATGGGGCGTCGGCAAGCAGGGGCTCCGAGAACAACATCCCGGGGCTCATCGAGGCCGTGCAGCTGCGCGCCGAGCGCGCCGAGCTGTTGGGATTTGCCACGCATGCCGACTACGTCATCGCCGAAGAAACCGCCGCGACTGCCGACGCCGCCCGCACCATGCTTTTCGACCTCGCCCCCGCCGCTGCTGCCAACGCCGAAGGCGAGCAGAAACTCCTCGCGGAGGAAGCAACACTCAACGGCCAGGGTTTTAGCGCCGCGGACTGGCCCTACTGGGAATCCAAGGTCCGCGCCCGCGACTTCTCCCTCGACGAGGAGGAACTGCGCAAGTACTTCCCGCTGGACCAGGTCCTGGAGAAGGGCGTCTTCGCCGCCGCCGAGCGCCTGTACGGCATCACCGTCATCCCGCGCGATGACCTCGAGGGCTACGCGGAGGGGGTCCGCGTCTGGGAGGTGCGGGACGGAGACGTCAATCACGTGAATAAGGACTCGCACGGGATCGGCCTTCTTCTTACCGACTACTTCGGGCGCCCCACCAAGCGCGGCGGCGCATGGATGAGCGAGTTCGTGGGGCAGTCCCGACTGCTGGAGCGCAAGCCGGTCATCGTCAACGTCATGGGCATCACCAAGCCCGCCGACGGCTCCCAACCGCTGCTGAGCATGGACGAGGTCCGCACCGTCTTCCACGAATTCGGCCACGCCCTGCACGGCCTGCTTTCCGACGTCCGCTACCCCACCTTCGCCGGCACCAACGTGCCGCGCGACTGGGTGGAGTTCCCCTCGCAAATCAACGAGAACTGGGCGCTCGATAAGAACTTGGTCAAGGAGTACGCCCGCCACGTGGAGACCGGCGAGCCGATCCCGGACGAGCTTCTCGACGCCATCTCCGCCGCCTCCGAGTTCGGCCAGGGTTTCGCTACCTCGGAGTATCTGGGGGCGTCGATCATCGACCTCGCGTGGCATTCCCTGAGTGCTGCCGAGGCCGCCAAGTTGGAGGCTACCCCGGAGGCCGTCGCCGAGTTTGAGGCCGAAGCCCTGCGCGCGGCCGGGCTGGACAACGAGCTCATTGCGCCGCGCTATCGCTCGACCTACTTCAACCACATCTTCGCCGGCGGCTACTCGGCGGGCTACTACTCCTACCTGTGGGCCGAGGCGCTCGACGCCGATGGTTTCGAGTGGTTCAAGGAGCAGACCGACCTGCGCGAGGCCGGTCAGAAGTTCCGCGATGTCATCCTGTCGAAGGGGGCGTCCCGCGACTTCACGGAGGCCTACCGCGAGTTCCGCGGCCGCGACAAGGACGTTGCGCCGCTGCTCAAGCGCCGCGGCCTCGCCGGCGCCTAGTGCCGACTAGTTATCCACAGATTTCGATGGATGGCTAGTTGGGGGCTTGGAGTGGGGGTTGGGCGCTTTTAGGCTGCGGGGTATGAGATTGCAGACCTTCTTCGCCGCCCTCGGCCGCGCCATTGACCTGGTGGCCGAGTGCGCGGGCCTGTCTGAATCTGACTTGGTGGCCCTCGGCGCCGCACCTGCCGACGCCACCGTGTTCCTCTCCCTCCACCACACCTACTTCGGAAACACCTCATCGACGAAGAAGCAGCGCACGGCGGTGGAAGCCGCGCGCCGGCGGGGACACGGGCTGGTGACCTTGCAGCTTATCGAGCACTTCGTGGCCAAAGTTCGGGACCACAACAAAGCATGGGATTTGCGCGTGGAGCTGTGCCAGACCAGCGCGGAGCTGGTGGAAAAGGTAGCGCGCAAGCGCCTGCGTCAAATGCGCAAACCCCGCACGTATGCCGAGCGCGCGAAACTCACGCAGCACGGCAATGGTCTAGCCACGCTCACGGTAACCGCGGACTCGCTGCAGCTGACCGGTGTCTTCGAGGGCATCGATCAGGAACGCCCCGGCGAGAGTTTCCTGGAGAATCTGGATGGCGGCGGCGTCAAGACAGAAGTCGCCACCATGGCGGTCTTGCAGCTCGATGACTACGCCGAGCTGCTCAAGGGCAATACCGACAAGGACGGCGAAGAGTTCATCGTCCGGACGACCAGTGGTGCGACGATGACCGGTTCGCAGCTGGTGGAGCGCGCTTTGCTGGACAAGGGGATCGTCGTGGCGGTCAGCCGCGAACACGGTCCGCTCGATGTGTTCCGCTTCCAGCGCTTTGCCACCGCCAAGCAGCGCCTCGCCTTGGCCGCGGAGAATCCCTGCTGCGCCTGGGAGGGCTGCAAGGTTCCCTTTGAGAAGTGCCAAATCCACCACATCAAGGCTTGGGCTCGCGGCGGGCCCACCAACATCCTCAACCTGGTGCCGCTATGCCCGTACCACAACGGAGTCAACGACGACGACCCCGATGCCCCGCCCTCACGCGGCCACATGGATCGCATCGGCGGGCGGGTGGCCTGGATTCCGCCATACGACGCCGCGCCGGTCTTCACCAGCGCTTTCAACTAACCCCAATGCCCGCTAAGGCACCAGTGTGCCCCGCCCCACCAGAGCACGTAGCTGTGCAAGCAACGCCGCTACCAACGCCAGGGCATTCTTCCAGCACTGTTTGGTCGAACCCCGCAGGAAATCACCTCCTCGCGGGGCCTTCGGCGTGCCGGCTTAACTAATGGAACTGATCATGCCCTCGAGCCTGTCCCGCAGGAATGCTGGCGGGCCAAGCGGTTGGGCCGGATGCCCGATGATGCGGGCGGCCAATTTAGCCGGCGTTGCGCAGCGCGGTGGCCAACCCATTCATCGTGACCTGGATGGTCTTGGATACCAGGAACTGGTCGTCGCCGCGGCGGTAGCGACGCAGCAGCTCTAACTGGACGGCGTTGAGCGGAAGCAGATAAGGATAGCGCCGCTTGAGTGAACGTGCTTGGCGCTGATTCTCGCTCACCAGATCCGCGTTACCGGTGACCTTGAGGTAGACCTCGCGGGTGCGCTCAAATTCCTCGGATATCAGGCCAAAGATGCGGTCCGCGGTGTCCTTGTCGTCGACCAAGTTGGCGTACAGGCGCGCTAGCTGCATCTCCGCCTTGGCCATGACCTGCGCCATGTTGGCAAACACAGAGCGGAAGAAGGGCCACGTGCGGTACAGCTCGCGCAGCTCCTCCCAGCGCTTCTCTTCTTCGCCAGCTCCGGTATCTGCTCCAGCTTTCTCGGTCGCTACTACATCCGCTGTGGTATTTACCGCTCCTGCTGCACCTCCGGAGGGTTGCTGAACCCACGCCGTCACCGCGCTGCCCACGCCGAACCAGCCCGGAATGTTGGTGCGGGACTGCGACCACGAAAGCACCCAGGGAATCGCCCGCAAATCTGTAATCGCGGTGGTCTGCTTGCGAGAAGTCGGGCGCGAGCCCAAGTTAAGCTCGCCAATCTCGTGCAGCGGGGTGGACTGGGTGAAGTAGGTGATGAACCCGGGGTCGTCGACAAGCTGGCGGTAGGCCACGCCACTCAACGCCGCCAGCTCACGCATGATCTCGTAGGCGCGCTCCGGATCCGCAATCGGCTCGGTATCCAACAACGATGCCTCCAGCGCTCCGGAAACAAACGCCTCCAAGTGGCGGCGCGCGGTCTCCGGCGCACCGTACTTCGCAGAAATCACCTCCCCCTGCTCGGTAATGCGCACCGAACCCGACACCGCGCCCTTCGGCTGCGCCAAAATCGCATCATACGTCGGACCACCGCCGCGGCCCACCGCCCCACCGCGACCATGCGCCAGCCGCAACTCCACGCCGTGGCGCGCGCAGAGCTCAACGAGGGCCAGTTCGGCGTCGTATAGCGCCCAGTTCGCCTGCAAATAACCGCCGTCCTTGTTGGAATCCGAATACCCCAACATCACCTCTTGGATATCCCCGCGCGAGCGCAGATGTTCGCGGTAAACAGGCACCTGCCACAGCTTCTCCAGAATGCCGGCGCCGGCCTTCAGATCCTCGATGGTCTCAAACAGCGGCACCACGTCCACCTGGCTCAGGCCCACCTCCTTGAGCAGCACCATCGGCTCCAGTATGTCGGAGACGGTTCCAGTCATAGAAATAATGCAGTGCGACACCGACTCCGGCCCAAAGTCCCGCACAGCGCATGCCGCCGCACGGAAAATCCCCAGCTCCTTCGCGGTATCTTCGCTGAACTCCCGCTCGGAGCCGGGGAAGAGCAGCGGGCGATTGGTCTGCAGCTCGCGCACGAGCAGCGCGACCTTCTCCTCCTCCCCCAGCGCGCGGTAGTCCGGGGTGATGCTGGCCGCGGCGAAAATCTCGGTGAGGACGTTCTCAAAGGACTCCGAGTTCTGGCGCATATCCAGCGTCGAAAGGTGGAATCCAAACGTCGTCACCGCCGAGCGCAATCGAGCCAAGCGGTCATCGGCGATGATGTCGTCATTGAACTGGCGCAGCGAGCGGTCGATCACGTCCAGGTCCCGCTTGAGCTCTTCCGGCGACGCATAGGCGCTTGGTGACGCCTCCCCCTCCAACCTCGCCAGCACCTTCTTCCGGATGCCGAAGATGGCCCGGCGGTAGGGTTCGTCGACGCGGGATTTTTCGTCGTTGTGGGAGGCGTCGGCAAGCGCGCCCAGTTCTTTGGAACTGGAGGAATAGCGATCCGACAGGGAGAGCTCGCGCTCCAGCTCGCCGAGCTCGTCGGCGTAGTACTGCAGCACCGTCGCCGCGGCCTTGCGGGTGGCATAGGTCAGGGTGCGCTCGTCGACGTACGGGTTGCCGTCATGGTCGCCGCCAATCCAGGAGCCGGGGCGGACGACGGGAGAATCGGGCAGCTGTTGGCCAAAAGTCTCGCGCATGGCGCGGCGGATGGCACGGTTGAGTGCAGGGACCTGGTCGAGTAGCGACAGCTTGTAATAGCGCAGGCCGACGTCAATCTCGTCTTCGAGGGTGGGGCGGGCGATGCGAATCAGCGCGGTCTGCCACAGCAGCGTCATGCGCAGGTACATTTCCTTCTCGATCGCCGCCATGTCGCCGCCGCGATGCGCTTCCTTGAGGAGATTCTTGATACGGGTCTGGGTGTCGAAGACTGTGCGGCGGCGGGTTTCGGTGGGGTGCGCGGTGAGAACGGGGGCGACGTGCGCACCGCGGATGACGGAGGCGGCGTCGGCGGGCGCGACGCCTTCTTCCTTGAGCTTGGCGAATGTCTTGCGCAGGGAAACCGGCGCCTCGACGGACTCGTCATCCAAGTCCTCCGCTAGGTTGGCGATGAGCGCGAAATAGCTGAACGCTCGCGCCACGAGGTTGACTTTGGTGATGTCGAGGTCGCGGAAGATGGCGACGAGGTCCTCCGGCTTGGCATCGCCGTGGGCAATGTCGAAGGCCATGCGGCGGGTCGATTCGACGAGCGCAAAGACATCCTCACCTTCCTGCTGCGCGATAACTCGGCCGAGCACCCGGCCGAGGAAGCGGATGTCTTCGCGGACTTGTTCTGGGGCAGGTGTGCTCACGGCGAGGAGCCTTTCTGGGAGTGATGTGTTCAGCTAGCACATCTCAATGTAGCCCAGAGCACTATAGAGCGATAGTTATTTAAGGAAAGAGATTGCGGGCAGAAAGGGGCTCGGACAGAAAGAGCTAATGGGCAAAGGAAGCGAGCCACGCTGCGTGGAGGCGCGAGTCGCCGTTCTCTTCCGGATGGAAGCTCAACGCCGTCACATGACCTTGGCGCACGCCCACAATTACCTCGTGGCCTGCGGAGGGATGAGTTAGCTCCCCGTCATGTTCGGCGCCATCTTTGCACGCCGCGCTATCTTCGCCAGCCGCGCCACCAGTCACAGTGTCGGGCGCAGGGGCGGGCACGGTGGCGATGACCTCGACGCCCTCGCCCACGCGGGTAACGATGGGCGCGCGGATGAAGCTCGCCTCAATGTCTAGCGTGATACTTCCGGGCCCTTCGCCATTAGTCTCGGTGTCCCGGGACTCGGTGCGCCGTGGCCCAACTTCTGAGGTCTCTACATCGGGCCACTGGCCTTGCATCGCGACGGGAACGATGCGCTCCTCGGAGAAGCGTTGGTTGCCGAAGGCGTTGCGGCGCACGGTGACGTCGATAAGCCCCAGCGTCTGCTGGCCCGGCGCGGGGTTTTCCAGCTCGCGGGCGCTGTAAATGAGCCCCGCGCAGGTGGCGAGGACCGGCAGCCCACCCTCGACGGCGCGGCGCAGCGGCTCCGCAACGCCGAAGGAGCGCGCCAGCTTATCGATGGCGCTCGACTCGCCGCCGGGCAGAATGATTCCGTCCAGCCCGTCGAGGTCCTTAGGCAGACGCACCCGGCGCGTTTCGGCGCCGAGGCTCTCCAGCACAGCGATATGCTCTTCCACTCCGCCCTGCAGCGCGAGCACTCCGACGAGTGGCCGCGCCGTGTCCGCTGCCACCATCGTTCCCTTTGCGCGTTCTATGCTCAGTGCTCGCACAGGTCCTACCAGCCGCGCTCGGCCAGGCGGTGCGGGGCGGGGATGTCGTTGACGTTGATGCCCACCATGGCCTCGCCCAGGCCGCGGCTGATCTTGGCCAGCTCGGCCGGCTGGTCGTAGAGGGTCGCTGCCTTCACGATGGCCTCCGCGCGCTTCGCAGGCTCGCCGGACTTGAAGATGCCGGAGCCGACGAAGACGCCTTCGGCGCCCATTTGGCGGACGAGGGCGGCGTCGGCAGGCGTGGCGACGCCGCCGGCGACGAACAGCACGACCGGCAGCTTGCCGGTCTCCGCCACCTCAGCAACGAGGTCATACGGCGCCTGCAGCTCCTTGGCGGCGACGTAGAGTTCGTCGCGATCCAGGTTCTGGAGGCGCGCGATTTCACCCTTGATGGTGCGCAGGTGCTTGACAGCCTCGGAGACGTCGCCGGTGCCGGCCTCACCCTTAGAACGGATCATGGCAGCACCTTCGGTGATGCGGCGCAGGGCCTCGCCTAGGTTCGTCGCGCCGCACACGAAAGGAACGTCGAAATCCCACTTGTTGATGTGGTTGACGTAATCGGCCGGGCTGAGCACCTCAGACTCGTCGATGAAGTCAACACCCAGCTCGCCGAGAATCTGCGCCTCCACGAAGTGACCAATGCGGGCCTTCGCCATCACCGGAATGTCCACGGCGTTGACGATGCCCTCGATGAGGTCCGGGTCAGACATGCGGGCCACGCCGCCCTGGGCGCGGATATCGGCCGGCACGCGCTCGAGCGCCATGACGGCGGAAGCGCCCGCGTCTTCCGCAATTCGTGCCTGCTCCGGGGTGACGACGTCCATGATGACGCCGCCCTTGAGCATGTCAGCTAGTCCACGCTTGACGCGCGTCGTGGCGCGTCCCTGTTCATTCTTCTGTTCAGTCATGGCTCACATAGTGGCGCAGAAAATTGGTCCAAGACAAGAGCCATTTCCCGAGTGTTGAATTAGACCACTTATGATGGGGCCGTGTCTTTCCGCCTCGACCCATCTGATACGCGCGCGCTGCCGGTGCAGATCGCCGAAGCCCTCCGCGCCCAAGTCGCGGCGGGCATTCTACTGCCCGGCGAGCAGGTTCCGTCGACGCGATCACTCGCCCGCGATTTGGGCATTTCCCGAGGCAGCGTGGTTACCGCCTACGAGCAACTGACCGCCGAGGGCTACCTCACCGCGGCGGTTGGATCGGGCACCGTCATCAACCCGCACCTGCCCCACGGGCGCGCCCCGCAGCCTGCTCCGGCACCGCGCCCCACCCTTGCCCCACCGCGCGTGGAGTTGACCCCCGGTTTGCCCGATACGGCTGGAATCATTACCCCCGAATGGAGGGCGGCGTGGCGCAAGGCTGCGGTCGACCCGTCCGGCGATCTCCCCCGCGAGGTGGCGACGCACCTGCGCCACATGCGTGGGCTCACCGTCGACCCAGCGTACGTCGTCATCACCGCCGGCGCCCGCGACGGGCTGTCGGTGCTGCTGCGCGCGCTGGGCGGCCACTTGCGCGTGGGCGTGGAATCCCCCGGCTACCCCAGCCTGCGCCGCATCCCCCAGGCCTTGGGGCACACGCTTGTCGACGTCCCCACCGACGCCCACGGCGTCACCGTCCCCACCGCTGACCTCGACGTTCTCATCGTCACCCCCTCCCACCAGCACCCCTATGGCGGTTCGCTGCCGGCTGCCCGGCGCGCGGAGCTCGTCGAGTGGGCGCGCGGCAACGACGTGCTCATCATCGAGGATGATTTCGATTCCGAGCTGCGCTACGTCGGCCAGCCCTTGCCCGCGCTCACCGCGCTCGCCCCAGAACACACGGTGTTGCTGGGCACGTTTTCTTCGGTGATTTCGCCGTCGATTGCCTGCGGCTATCTGGTTGTGCCGCCGAACCTGCGCGCGGGCGTGGACCGCGTGCGGGAGGTCTTCGGCCAGCCCGTCGGCGCTATTCCCCAGGCGGCGCTAGCGAACTACCTAGCCAGCGGGGCGCTGCGGCGGCATACCGGGCGGATGCGCCGCGCCTACAAGCGCCGCCGCGACCTCGTCCAAGCCGCGCTGGAAAACACCCCCGCCACTCTCCTGCCCATCCACGGCGGGCTCCACGCGGTGTTGTTGTGTGAGGAGGGCGTCGTCCAGCGCGCGGCCGATCTGGGCCTCACGCTGACCCCGCTGCGCGATTATTGGGGCGGCGCGCCCGCCGAGGAAGGCGTGGTCTTGGGCTTTGGGCATTTGAGCGACGTCGAACTCGCCGCCGCGCTGGAGCTGATCAAACAGGCTTTAGCGGACTGAGCCCTAACCGGCGCTTGCCAAGGTCACGGTAGCAAGGGTGCGGCCCGTCGGTTGCATGCTGCCGCCTGCGGGTTCCTCGGTGACCATGACTTTGACCGCGGCGCCGTCGAAGGGCATCCACACCCCCTCGTGTGGGTCCTGGCCGATGACCCCCGCTGAAGCCATCTCACCATCGGCACTAACTGCCCACACTTGGGCGCCCATGCCGTCGGCGAGTTGCGGCTGGCCATCGACCATCGCGCCGGATTTCGCCATCGAGGCGGAGGAAACGATATCCAGTTGCGCTCCCGAGGCATCGGCATTGCCCTGTATGAGGTCCTCTGCGCCCATGATGTCATGCATGGATTTCTCGCCCGGCGATTCAGCTTCGACTCGCGCGCTATCCGCTGCATCGGGCTGGCCCAACTGCAAGAGCTGCGGCGCGGCAACCATGCCTACCACGAGCACTGCCGCGGCCGCTGGCACCGCCACGAAGGCTCGCCACCGGCGGCGTGGCAACTCGATGACCTCGGCAGCTTCGCCACCATCAATTTCAGCAAAGATGGCATCTTTCATTCGCGCTGGCGGTTCGACCTCGGGGAGGGAATCGAGGAAGTCATCGAAAGTCTCATCAGAAAACTCATGCGTATTGCTCATCATCCCTCCTTCCGAGAATCGCTTTTAGCTTCTTAACGCCGTCGCGCACGCGCGTCTTCGCCGTACCCAGAGGTACTCCCGTTGATTCTGCCAGCTCAGCATGCGTCAAGCCATTGAGAAAAGCGAGCGCCACCGCGGTGGAATGCGGCTCCCCGATCTCGTCGATAGCCCGGCGCAGGAGGTGTGCTTCCACGTTCCCCAGAGCTTCCTCTTCGAGGGGCTCCGAGTAGGTGGCCTGGGTCAGCAGCGCGTCGCGGTCATCACGGTGCACTGCGGCAACGTGGCTGCGCAGCTTATCGACGGCCCTCCCATGCGCCAACCTACCCACCCACGACCGCGCATTTCCCCGCTGCGGATCAAATTTCGCGGCGGAGGTCCAGACCTCAACGAAGACGTCTTGAGCAACTTCCTCTGCTAAGGCGGGATTGCGCAGAACGCTCAGGCACACGCTGTACACGGTGGGTGCGAGGGCGTCGTATAGCGCGCTGAAGGCATGCTTGTCTGCCGCAGCGGTCTGAACGAGCAGGTGGTTCAGCCGCGCATGTTCATCAGGTGACATCGCAGACACGGGTGTAGAGCTTACCTCCAGCAACGGGGCGAACATGGCACTTTTACTTAGTCATTTCTTCGCTCGGCGCCATCATCTCAGAGCTGGGCATCATGTCCACCTCCTCCTTCTTGTCGTTGCAGGCAACCAACCCGCTGGCGGCAACGACAAGTGCAGCGGCGACAGTTACAAGTTTCTTCATTTCGGTGCTCCTTCTTCAAGCAATCGGGGCTCGGCTTTTCCGGGCCCTGTATCTGACTATTCGGAGCCGCCCCGCGATGCGGATTGGACGGATTTAAAACCAATCCGCTTTTCACTCGTGTTCCGAACTAGTTGCATACCCACACCGCACACCAAACGAAGGAACACAGCATGCTATCAACGCTATTCATCGGGTTTACCGGTGGCCTTATCACGGGCATCTCGCCCTGCATCTTGCCGGTCTTGCCGCTGATCCTCGCCGTTAGCGGCGGCTCACGGTGGCGGCCATGGCAGGTCGTAGGCGGACTCGTCACCAGTTTCAGCCTCGTCACGCTGTTTGCGACAACGCTGCTCAATTCCCTAGGACTGCCCGCCGACATCCTGTGGAAGGTGGGAATCGCGCTGCTCGTTCTCGTGGGCCTGGGAATGTTGTTCCCTCGCCTGCAGGAAGCCCTCGAGTGGCCTTTCCAGAAGCTCCCGAAAGCTGGCGGCTTGCAAACCAGGGCCCGCGACAAGGGCGGTTTCGTCGTTGGCCTAGCCATGGGTGTTGTCTTCGTTCCCTGCGCGGGCCCGGTACTGGCCGCAATCTCAGTGGCGGGTGCCACCGGAACTGTCGACGCCCACATCCTCGCTCTCTGTCTCTCCTTCGCCCTCGGCGTGGCGATCCCGCTGCTGGCTTTCGCCTTAGGCGGCAACGAGGTGGGCAAACGCGTCGATGCTTTCCGCTCCCACCAGCGCGGGGTGCGCATCACCGCGGGAATTGTGGTGATCGCTATGGCTGGTGCGATATCCCTCGGCGCGCCCGCCTGGCTGCAGCAAAAACTCCCCAGTATCAACGCCGACGCCACGCCCGTTGAACAAGCCGCCCGCACAGCGGAAGGAACCCCAGTACCCGAGTTTGCGGGGCTGACCGGATGGTTCAACACGGATGCGCCCGTCGACCCGCGCACCTCCGGCAAGGTCACGCTCATCGATTTTTGGGCCTACGCCTGCATCAACTGCCAGCGCAACAACACGCACCTGACCAAGCTCTATGCGCACTACAAGGACTACGGCTTCGACATCATCGGCATCCACGCACCGGAGTACGCCTTCGAGCACGAGGCCAACAATGTGCGTCGGGCGGCCCGCGAGCAGGGAATCGAGTATCCAGTGGCACAGGACAATAACTTTGCCACCTGGAAGAACTTTGGGAATCGGTACTGGCCGGCGCACTATCTCGTCGACAAGCACGGCATGTTACGCCAATCCCACCACGGCGAGGGAGAGTACGCCGAGACCGAGCGCCTCATCCGCGAGCTTCTCCTCGAGCGCGACCCCTCCATCGAGCTGCCTGAGCCAATTGAGGCCGCCGATCTGAACAGCGCGCCGCGCTCGCCGGAGACCTACCTCGGTACCGCACGCGCACAGTATTTCACCAACCTCGATTACCGCAACGGCACGCACCAGTTCACCACGAGCGAGCCTCCATTAGGCCAGTATTCGCTGGGCGGTACGTGGACTTTGGCTGACCAGCCCATCACCGCCGGACCTAACGCGCGCCTGCGCCTGAACTACCGTGCCGCCTGGGTGCAGCTCGTGACATCAGGGCGCGGAACGGTTCGCGTACACCGCACGGATGGTTCGGTTGACGCCTTCGACATCACCCACGACGGCACGGTGGATCTCATCCGCGACCCCGACAACCACACCGAAACCATCGAGCTGGAGGTAAGCGAAGGACTCTCGCTGTATTCCTTTACTTTTGGCTAGCGTGGGAATCATGAAGATTTCGCTGCATGGACAATCCGCCGTAGCCGTCGAGGCTCCCCAGGGGCGCATCGTCATCGATCCCGGCCCCCTTTCAGACCTCAGTTGCCTGGACAGCGCCGAAGCGGTGCTACTCACACACGCGCACGGTGACCACCTCGACGTCGACTCCGTGCGCGCGAGCGGCCTGCCCGTGTGGGGAACGCGCGAGGCCGTCGACGCCATCGGCTCCGGCACCGTCGTGCATGCAGGAGAGACGTTTGCGGTTCTGGGCCTTGAGATTCAGGTTCTGGGTGGCCTCCACGAGGAAATCCATCCCACCATTCCGCGCCCGGAGAACCTCGGTTATATCTTTAATGGCGTGCTCCACCCGGGCGACCAGTGGTGCCTCCCTGAGGGACGCACGGTAGATGTCCTCCTACTCCCCATCGCCGGCCCGTGGGTGCGCGGGGCGGATGCCGCGGATTATGCCATGCGCATCGGCGCGCGCGTGACGGTGCCCATCCATGACGCCGTGCTTTCCGACGCCGGCAAGCAAATCACCGACGGCATGCTCCAACGCGCCGGCGTGACCGGCTACCAGCGCCTGCAGGTCGGAGAAAGCATCGACGCCTAACAGCAGCCTGGAGCCTTCGCACTGCAGGGAGATCTACGGCACGCACAGGCCACCAAACCAACCGCTCGGTCTATTTTTATTCTCGGGCGTGCCTGCGGTTTCCAGAAAACCACTAACTGCACTGAACCGCTTGGTCTAGCCTTTCATGACATGAGCACCAAATACGATAATTCCGCAGCAAACGAGTGGTCCTTTGCCACCCGCGCCCTCCACGCCGGCCAGAACCTGGACGGCTCCACCAACGCACGCAACGTGCCGATTTACCAAACCACCTCCTACGTCTTCAACGACGCCGAGCACGCCGCCAACCGCTTCAACCTCTCGGATGCCGGCCCGATTTATACCCGCCTGACCAACCCCACGCAGGACGCGCTGGAGGAGCGCCTCGCCTCCCTCGAAGGTGGCGTCGCCGCCGTGGCTTTCGCCTCCGGCCAGGCCGCCGAGACCGCGGCCATTTTGAACCTCGCCTCCGCCGGCGACCATATCGTGACCTCCCCGCGCCTCTACGGCGGCACCTCCACCCTCTTTACCGTGACCTTGAAGCGCCTGGGCATCGACGTCACCCTCGTGGAGAACCCCGATGACCCGGCATCCTGGCAGGACGCCGTCCAGCCCAACACCAAGGCTTTCTACGGCGAGACCTTCGGCAACCCAGTCGCCGATGTCCTCGACATCCCCGCCATCGCCGAGGTAGCCCACAAGAACCAGGTCCCGCTCATCGTGGACAACACCATCGCTACCGGCGCGCTCGCCCGCCCGCTGGAGCTGGGCGCGGACATCGTCGTCGTTTCCACCACGAAGTTCTACACCGGCAACGGCTCCGCCATCGGTGGTGCCATCATCGACGGCGGCTCCTTCGATTGGACCGTCGAGCGCGACGGCGAGCCCGTCTTCCCCTACTTCGTCACCCCGGACGAGGCTTACCACGGCCTCAAGTACGCCGACCTGGGCGCCCCGGCCTTCGCCGTCAAGGCGCGCGCGGGCCTGCTGCGCGATACGGGTGCCGCCATCTCCCCCTTCAACGCCTGGCTGACGCTGAATGGCATCGAGACGTTGCAGTTGCGCGTCGAGAAGCACAATGCCAACGCCCAGGCCGTGGCCGAGTACCTGGAGTCCCACGCCAAGGTCACGAAGGTCAACTACGCCGGCCTGGAGTCCTCGCCGTACAAGGCCACGAAGGAGAAGCTGGGTTATGACTACACCGGCTCCGTGCTCTCCTTCGACATCGACGGCGGCCGCGAGGAGGCCTGGGCGTTTATCGACGCCCTGCAGCTGCACTCTAACCTGGCCAACATCGGCGATACCCGCTCCCTGGTGGTGCACCCGGCGACCACCACGCACTCCCAGTCCGACGAGGCCGCGCTCAAGGCCGCGGGCATTACGCAGGCCACGGTGCGCCTGTCGGTGGGCATCGAGGATGTCAACGACATCATCGCCGACCTCGAGCGTGGGTTCGCAGCCATTGCTTAGCCCGATTCCGGAACTCGCACCCGAAGGCGAGCTCGCCGTCGTCCCCATCGGTGACTTCACCACGGAAGCAGGCGCCGTGCTTGCCGACGCCCACGTGGCCTACCAACGCTGGGGCGCTTTCGCCGGCGACCCGGACGGCGTCAACAATGTTT
Source organism: Corynebacterium sp. HMSC074E01 (assembly GCF_001808885.1). Classification (NCBI taxonomy): domain Bacteria; kingdom Bacillati; phylum Actinomycetota; class Actinomycetes; order Mycobacteriales; family Corynebacteriaceae; genus Corynebacterium; species Corynebacterium sp. HMSC074E01. The sequence goes on along the minus strand of NZ_KV794853.1, from coordinate 104,889 downwards.
TGGTGGTTGAGCACGCGCTGACCGGGGATTCCAATGTGGCGGACTGGTGGTCCGACCTGGTCGGCCCCGGCAAGGCCCTGGACACCACGCGCTGGTGCGTTATCGCGACCAATGCGCTGGGTGGCTGCAACGGCTCGACGGGGCCGAAGTCCCTGCACCCGGATGGAAAGCCGTGGGGCGGGCGCTTTCCGGCGCTGTCGATTCGAGATTTGGTGGAGGCCGAGCACGATTGCTTGAAGGAGCTGGGCATTTCGCGTGTGCACGCGGTGCTCGGTGGCTCGATGGGCGGGGCGCGGACTCTGGAGTGGAGCTTGCTGCACCCGGAAAGCGTGTCGGCGGTGTGTGTGATTGCGGTGTCGGCCCGGGCTTCGGGCTGGCAGATTGGTATCCAATCCGCGCAGATTTCTGCTATCGAGCGCGATCCCTTCTGGCATGGCGGAAATTACTACCTCACGGACAAGACTCCGCGGGATGGTCTGGCTGCCGCGCGCCGTATTGCGCATTTGACGTATCGCGGTGAGCAGGAAATCGACGAGCGCTTCGGCGCCCAGCCCCAGCAGGGCGAGGATCCGTTGGGGCCGCACCGCCAGCTCAACCAGCGTTTCGCGGTGAACTCCTACCTGGATTACCAGGGGGCGAAACTCACCGAGCGCTTCGATGCGGGTTCCTACGTGGTGCTCACGGAGGCGTTGAACCGGCATGACGTCGGCCGCGGGCGCGGCGGGCTCATCAAAGCACTGGCTGCCTCCCAGGTGCCGACGATGGTGGTGGGCGTGGACACGGATATCCTCTACCCCTATCACCAGCAGGAGCACATCTCCCGCAACGTCAACCAGCTGCTGGCGATGGCCAAGATTGTCTCCCCCGTGGGACACGATGCTTTTCTGACGGAGACCCGGCAGATGAACCGTATCCTGCGCAACTTCCTGCTGCTCTCGGCGCCAAATGGCTTAGACGTGGGCCCTGCGTACGTGGGCGACGAGTATTACATTTAAGAAGCCGTTTGGCTCTTTCCGGGAGCCAAACGCGTTACGATCCAAGCGCGTCGATGGAAAAGGCCATGAACACCATCGCCGTGCCCAAGATGCCTGTAAAGCAGGCATCGAAGCGCCGGGAGCGCACCGCGAGCACGCCAACCCGCGAGGAATCGCAGGTCAGACGAACCACCGTCAGCCACACCAGCGCCCCGCCCAGCAGCAGCGTGGCGCGGCGCCAGTGCTCGAACACGGCATAGAAGCCCGACACCACAACCGCCGCCACGAACAAGCCGATGGCCAACCACTGAAGAGCCGGCGGCAGCGCCGAGGGCTTCAGGTGCGCATCGTGCGGGTTCGATAAAGACACCGGCGGCGCAGTTTTCCCGCGCGGCTGTGCTGGTTGCTCAGACATACTCACTACTCGAGCGCTCGACTTCACGCGCTACTGAGCGGCGAGCTTTTCGGCACGCTCGACGATGTTGCTCACCAGGAACGCGCGCGTCAGCGGGCCCACGCCGCCCGGGTTCGGGGAAACGTAGCCGGCCTTCTCCCAGACGTCCTCAGCCACGTCGCCGGCGAGTTTGCCGTCGACGCGGGACACGCCGACGTCGAGAACCGCGGCACCTTCCTTAATCATATCGGCGGTGAGCATGTGTGCCTTGCCAGCGGCCGCGATGATGACATCGGCCTCACGGGTCTCCGCGGCCAAGTCCTTGGTGCCGGTGTGGCACAGCGTCACCGTGGAATTCTCGCTGCGGCGGGTCAGCATCAGACCAATCGGGCGGCCCACGGTCACGCCGCGGCCGATGACCACGACCTTGGCACCATCGAGCTCCACGCCGAAGCGGCGCAGCAGGTGGATGCAACCGTTCGGCGTGCACGGCAGCGGGGCGTCCTCGTTGAGCACCAGCTTGCCCAGGTTGATCGGGTGCAGGCCATCGGCGTCCTTGGCTGGGTCGATGAGCTCGAGCACGCGGTTTTCATCCAGGTGCTTCGGCAGCGGCAGCTGCACGATGTAGCCGGTGCAAGCATCGTCATTGTTGAGCTCTTCGATGACGCGCTCGAGTTCTTCCTGGGTAACGTCGCCAGGCAGGTCCTTGCGAATCGAATTGATTCCGAGCTTCTCGCAATCGCGGTGCTTCATCTTCACGTAGGAATGCGAACCCGGATCATCGCCCACCAGGACCGTGGCCAGTCCCGGGGTAATTCCCTTCTCCTTGAGGGCGGCCACGCGCTGGGCCAGGTCCTCAAAAATCTCGTCGCGGTACAAGTTGCCATCTAGTTTGGTAGCGCTCATGCCCACCATCCTAGACTGATGCCTATGAGCAGCTTGCACATTGTCTTCGACAACCCCGTGATCCCCACCAACACCGGCAACGCCATCCGTACCGCCGCCGTCACGGGCGCGAGCCTGCACCTCATCGAGCCCCTCGGCTTCAACTTCGAGGACAAGCACCTTAAGCGCGCCGGTTTGGACTATCACGACTTAGCGGACCTCAAGATCCACAAGGATTTCGATGCCTGCATGGAGGCCCTCCCCGACGCGCGCGTTTTCGCCTTTACCACCCACACAGAAAAGTGGTTCACGGACGTGGAATACCAGGAGGGGGACGTCCTTCTCTTCGGCACCGAGCCCACCGGCCTGCCGGAGGAGCACGCCTTCCACCCGCGGGTAACGGAGCGCGTGCGCATCCCCATGATGCCGGCGCGACGCTCGATGAATCTATCTAACGCGGCGTCGACGGCCGTGTACGAGGCTTGGCGGCAGCTCGGCTTCCGTGGCGCGGTCTAACAAGTCGCGGCACAATATGGGTGGACTTTCACACCGAAGGAGACACCGTGCCCAGCCTGCGCCCACTGCTTGATTCCCTCACTACCCGCGTCGAAGCTTCGTCTGCCGCCCACGCCGCACAGATCGCGCGCGTGGCTCCCGTCCACCGCCCCGGCGCGGTCAACCTCGTGCGCTATATGGAATTGCGCTCCCAGGACGCCGTCGAAATCCAGGAAGGCCTCACGGCCTTAGGCGCCACGAGCCTCAGCCACCCGGAGCCCGCGGTGCTGGAGCGTCTCCACGCGGCACGCAACGTGCTCGACGCCTTCGATGGCCAGGCACCGACCTACCCCGTGCAGCCCATCGCCACGGCGTATGCGGACGCGGACGATATCCTCGACGCCAACACCGAAGCCCTCCTCGGCCCCACCCAGGAGGACACCCACGCGCGCATCATGGTGACCCTTCCCACCGAGGCCGCGGAGGATTATGAGCTGGTCCTCGGCTTCGCCCGCGCGGGCATGGAATTGGCCCGCATCAACTGCGCCCACGATGACCAGGCTGCCTGGGCGAAAATGGTGGAGCACGTCCACCGCGCCGCTGAGGAGGTGGGGCGCGAGATTCTGATTTCCTGCGATATTGCTGGCCCCAAGGTCCGCACCGGCACCATCGAGCCGGGCCCGCAGGTCATCCGCGTGCGCGGCGAGCGCACCGCTGCAGGCGAGCTGCTGAGTCCGGCAACGCTCGTGCTTCACGACGCCCCCTCCACCACCCGCGCCCACGGGGTGGCGAGGGAGGCGTCGCCAAGCGCGGCGCGCCCGGCGGTAGCGCTGGAGGTGGATGGTGAGTGGGTCGCTGGCCTGCAGCCCGGCAGCGAAGTGCGCTTCACGGAGGCGCGCGGACGCTCCCGTGTGTTCACCGTGGAAAGCGTGGACGCAGGCGTGGCTGTGATACACGGTGAGCGCAACTGCTACCTCGCCGAGGGGACGGTGCTCAACCACGGCGGGGAGATCACTCGGGTGCATGGGGCGCCGGCTCTCGAGCAGAAGATTCGCCTGCACCGCGGCGAGGAGGTGGTTCTCAGCACTTCGCAGGAGCCGGCGCGGATTGTCGAGGGTGAGGTGACCACCATCGGCTGCACGCTGCCGGAGGTGGTCGGTGCGCTCGAGGTGGGACACCGGGTGATTTTCGATGATGGCGCCATCGCCGGCCGCGTCCGCGAGGTGCGGGATAATGGTGCGGCGCGCGAGGCCGTCGTCACCGTGGAGCATGCCGGGCCTACCGGCACCAACCTGGCCGCCTATAAGGGAATCAATCTTCCGGATACCGACGTCCCGCTGCCCAGCCTCACCGAAGAGGACATCGAGGCACTGCGTTTTGTGGCCACGCACTGCGATATCGCGGCGGTCTCTTTCATCCGCACGCCGGCTGATGTGGCTTTCCTCTACGACACTCTCGAGACGATTGCCGCCGAGCAGGAATCGGAGGAGATGGCGCAGCGCGTGCGTGACCTCGGCATCGTGCTCAAGATTGAGACGGTTCCGGCTTATGAGCAGCTGGGAAGCGTGTTGCTGGAGGGGATGCGACACGCCAAGTTCGGCATCATGATTGCGCGCGGTGACTTGGCCGTGGAGTTGGGATTCGAGGAGATGGTCCAGGTGCCGGGGCGCATCATGAAGGTCGCGGAGGCGGCCCACATCCCGGTCATCATGGCCACGCAGGTGCTGGAGACTCTGGCCAAGACGGGGCTTCCCTCCCGCGCGGAAATCACGGACGCGGGCTATGCGCTGCGCGCGGAGTGCGTCATGCTCAACAAAGGCCCGCACATCACGGAGGCGATTCAGATTCTGGACCGCATGTCCCGCAAGCTGGGCCAGTCGCGGCTGAAGAACCGCCAAAAGCTGCGCCAGGTGAGCAGCTGGACCAACTAATTCAGGCAGCACGTAGGACACGCGGCGCCCCGAGCGCCGCGTGGTGAGGATCACCTAACCGAAAGCGGCAAAAACTAGACAGACCTATATTTACTTAGGGTAACCTATAACGGTAATGCTTTAGAGGAAGAGAGCTCACCGTGAAGTTGTCTGGGTGCCCACGGCAAACCGCCGACGCCATCCCCATGGGATGCACCATCACCTTGGGAAACGAGTGCATTTCCTGCACCTGCGACGCCGCTTTAGCGGTGCGCCTCGGCGAGCTGGGCATCCGCCCCGGCGCCACGCTGACCATGGGCCCGCGCGTGGCCGGCGGCGCCCGCGTTGTCTCGGTGGGCAGCTGCCGCTACGCCATCGACAAGGCAACACTGCAAGCCATCGAGGTCTAAACCATGGCCACCACGAAACCCAGCTGCCACGGCGATCCGGGCGGCGCGGTAGCCCCTGCCGGAGCGCCCATCATCGCGCTCGTAGGCTCCCCAAATTCCGGCAAGTCCACACTCTTTAATGCCCTGACCGGCGCGAAGGCGCAGACCGGCAATTGGCCGGGAACCACCGTTGAGGTCAGCCGCGGTGCGTGGAAGCTGGGTGAATCCACCGCCGATCTCATCGACTTCCCCGGCACCTACTCGCTCGACCCGCTCAGCCCCGATGAGGCGCTCACCCGCGCCATGCTCATCGATTGCCCCGATGATGAGCGCCCCGACGCCGTCGTCGTGGTCGTCGATGCCAGCGCTGTGGCGCGCGGCCTCAACGTCGCCCTCCAATTAGCGGAGCAGCCCTACCGCCTCATCATCGCGCTGACCAAGACCGACGTGGCGCTCAACCAGGGCCAGTCGGTCGATCCCGCCGCGCTCGCAGAAGCTACCTCCATCCCCGTGGTCGTGGTCGATGGGCGCAGGAGGGAGGGCGTCGAGAAGCTGCGAGAGGTTGTTGTAGATTCTCTGGCGGCTGAGCCCGTGCAGCTGCGCGAGGACACCGGCCTGGAGGGCCGCTTCGCGGAGCTGGATGCGGCGGCGAAGGCCTCGGTGAGCGAGGTCGAGCATGCCACGCCACTCTCCCACCGCCTCGACGCGATGGCCCTCCACCCGGTGGTGGGGCCGCTGCTGTTCCTGGCCGTGATGTGGCTAGTCTTCCAGATCACCACCACGGTGGCCGCTCCCCTGCAGGATGGCTTGGAGGCCCTGATCTCCGGCCCCTTGAGCGACTGGGCGCGGGCGGGGCTAGAGGCCATCGGCCTAGGTCACCCCCTCGTCACTGGCCTGCTTGTCGACGGCCTCATCGGCGGCGTCGGCATGGTCCTCACCTTTGCCCCGCTCATGGCGCTGATGTTTTTGTGTTTGGCGGTGTTGGAGGATTCCGGCTACATGGCGCGTGCTGCAGTGGTCACAGATCGTCTTATGCGGGCCATCGGCCTGCCGGGCAAGGCTTTTATCCCGATTGTGGTGGGCTTTGGCTGCAACGTGCCGGCGATCTCGGCCACGCGCGTGCTGGGAAGCCCTCGGCATCGCATTATGACGGCGCTGCTCATCCCGTTTACCTCGTGCTCGGCGCGCTTGGTGGTCTTCGTCATGCTCTCGGCCACGTTCTTCCCGGAGCACGCCGGCAGCGTGGTGTTTCTCATGTACGTCATCTCCATCGCGCTGCTCGTGCTGGTGGGTTTGGCGCTGCGAAAGACGCTGTGGCGCGCGGTGCCTGAGGAAGCGCTGGTTATTGACTTGCCGACGTACCAGCTGCCCACCGCGCGCCTGGCACTGAGCGTGATGTGGACGCGATTGAAAGGCTTCCTGCAGACCGCCGGCGGCATCATCGTGAGCACGGTGGTCGTGGTGTGGCTGCTCATGGCCATCCCGGTTGGGGCCGCGGTGCACGAGACCACCTTGGGCGAGCCACCAGCACCGGAGGATTCCGCCTACGGCGCGGTCTCGCGCACCATTGCCCCGGCCTTTGCTCCGGCTGGTTTCAATTCCTGGTCCCTGGCCGGTCCGCTGGTCACGGGTTTCGTGGCCAAGGAGGCGCTGATTTCGACATGGGCGCAGACCTACGCCGTCGACGACGTCACCGACGCTTCCGCAGAGGAGCAATCCCACAGCGCGCTCAGTGACCACGTGCGTCAAGATTTCGACCGCGCCTCCGGTGGCCATCCCCTCGCCGCGGTGTGGGCCTACATGCTCTTCCTGCTGGCCTACACTCCGTGCGTGGCCACGATTGCCGCGCAGCGTCGCGAGATTGGCTGGCGCTGGACGCTCTTTGGCTTCGGCATTCAGCTGGCCACCGCGTGGGTGCTGGCAGTGAGCGCCTTCCAGATACTGAGGGTGTTTATCTAGTGTCCGCCTCGCCCATTCACGCCGTACAGCAAGCCATCGAGTCCGGAGTGCGCTCGCGCGTAGCCATCGCGGCGCAGACCGGGCTAGAGCCCGGCACGGTCGATGTGATTCTGGATCATCTCACCGCCAGCGGGGTGCTCAATATGGAGCCGCTCGGCTCCTGCCCCGCGGGCGGATGCGGGTCCTGTTCGGCAGCCTCGGCGTGTGCCGGCCCCAGCAGCACCCGCGGGCCGGTGCTGCTTAAGCTTCGTCGCCGCCGCTAGGAGCAGGCGCAGACTCAAGAGCGGGGAGGCGGCGGGAGCGCAGGCGGGTGAGGAGCTCGGAGGCGTCGGCAGGCGTGAGGTCTTGGCCAGCCATCTTCACGGGGCCGGCCACAAGGTCGAAGCGCACGGTGCGCACACCCGCGAGGTGCCCCAGCGGCCCGACTTTCAGTGTGAGCTCCTGGATGTGCGGGGTGCCAATCACCATGACGCGGCGGTTGATGCGGCCTCGATGCACGATGGTGACGGGCTGAGGCGAATCCACCAACGTCACCGACTGCTGCTTGCGGTCGATGGGGCTCACCCAAGTGGCCCGGCGCGGAGACGTATAGGTGGGCTGGGTGTGCCCTTCAGGGCGTGCGAAATCCTCAATCTGCGCGCGGTCTAGATCTGAGATGAGCTCTAAAAGCTCCAGCACCTGCTCGCGAGTGCCCACCGGCAGGATGCGCGTAGAACCAGACTGCTTGCCACTGCCCTTAGCGCCGTAGCCGGCCACCGACACGTTTACTTCGTACCAGCCAAAGCGCCGCCACAGGAAAGGCTGGCTCACCCGCACGCCGTGGATGCGACTGATGCGGATGGTTTGGCGGCGCCGGTCGGCAAGACCGTAGGAGACGTTGAGGGCGTTGGCGGGGGCGTCGTGAAGCGCGGTGAATTTCCAGGAGGAATCTACCAGCCCCCACACGCGCCCCACGAAACCCACGATGATGGGCAGCAGCGCGGTCCACATGCCCGGAATGAAGAGCAAACCGCCAATAACGAGCGCGCTAATCAGCGTGGGCAGACGCAGCGCCTCGGCAGCAATCGTGCGCAGAATGGGAATTTCCGGGATCAGGGCGGTGGCTTCCTCCGCTTCTGGTGCTGGCTCACTGGTAGGACCTTTATTCGTGCGCCGCAGCAACTCCGCGCGTAATTCTTCCGCCTTCGCCTTGGACAAGTACTCAATTTTGATGACGGAAGAGGTGCCACCCGCGGTCTCCACGCGCACTGCTGCCAGCCCCAACAGGCGCGCGATGACGGATTCCACAACGTCTACCGCTTGAATGCGCTCGTAGCGCGCAGAGCGGAAAGACGTAGAGATGACCCCATGGCGCAGAGCGATTTCATCCTCGGTGAGCTTGTAGCCCAGCTTGCGCCACCAGATTCCTGACATCAGCCAAATCACCGCGCACACGAGCACGAAGCCGCCGGCACCCAGCAGAGTGCCGCGGCCGATCTCGCCCAAGTGCCCGCTCTGCAGGTAAGACAGAACATCAGAAATCATGGAGGCGTTGATGTTCACCGCAAAAATGGCGAGCAGCGCCAGAATCAGCGACCAAAAGCGCAGCAGCGGGGTGAGGCGGTGGACGCGGGTGTAGCCGTCGACGTCGACAAGCGCGCGGTCCTTCACAGCCCACTCATCCTCTCGCGGGCCTTGACGGCGAGGCGCTCGCGCAAGGCGTCGGCGTCGGCGGCAAGGAGGCCGGGAATGGTGGCGTCGCTGCTGGGCGACGCCGTGTGCAACTGCACCTTCTTCAGCCCCATCGCGCGCTCGATAGGGCCGGCGGTGACGTCGACGAATTGGATGCGGCCATAGGGCACGACGGTGAAGGTGTGCCAGATTTTGCCGCGCGTAACCAAGAGTTCGTCGGCGGTTTCCTGCCAGCCTAAGTTCCTGACTTGCGCGGGGATGAGCCAGAGTTCGTAGAGCGCCCACACGATGAGCGCGCCGGCGACCCAATAGAGCCAATCCCACCAGAAATACGCCGCCCCGGCCGCCAGGGCAGCAAGAATGACGTCCCAACTCAAACGCGAAATGTAGCGGGCTTTAGTGAGTGACGGGGATACGGAATTCATGCCGCAACTTTAACACGAACCCTTGACAAGTCGTTGGGTTTATACAACACTGCGGTGTATGTCCCCAAAGAAAAAGCCAACCCGCCCACTATTTAACCGGGTCCGCGTGCTCCGCGCTGAACGGGACATGACGCGCGCACAGCTTGCCGCCGCCATCGGGGTCAACCCCCAAACCATTGGCGCCCTCGAGCGCGGCGACCACTCCCCCAGCCTGGACCTCGCCTTCAATATCTGCGAAGTCTTCGACCTGCCCGTGGAAGCCGTGTTCTCCCGGACCGAATTCACCCCCATGTCCTCCGAAATCTACCGAAAGGACTAACCCACCCATGTCCGCCGCCACCATTCCCGATTCCGTTAAGACCCGCAAGCGCTACATCACCCTGACCGACCTGTTCACCACCCTCATCATCGCTTCCATCCCCCTGCAGTTCTGGAGCGCCTTTACCTCACTCATGGTTGCCGCCCTCGGCACGCTGCTCTGCGCGTTGATGACCGCTCGCCTGCGTACCACTATCAACGCGGCAGACCTACCCGGAACGGAACTTGATGAGTACCAGATGCAGCAACACCTTGAGGCCCGCGACGACGGTCTCAAATTCTCCCTCACGGCACTCGTCATCCTGCTGCCGGTGACCGGTCTCATTGCCTGGGGTGCCCGAGCCATGCCCATCATGGACGGCGCATTCGTCTCCCAGCTCTACCTCAAAATCATCCTGCTGCTCATGGTGTGGGTTCCTTTCTCCGTGGCGCGCTCCCTGGCCGGCAAAATGAATCGCGACGAGCTCATCTCAAAGGAATAACCCCGCACCCCTTGCCATACTTATCGCTAATCGATATTATCGAATTACGACAACATCGATAGTCGATAAGATATCGGCGGAAGGGACAACCATGACAGACCCCGAAAAGAAAGCAAAGAAGGAGCGCAACGACATCGGCGCCGCTATTTTCATCGCCGTTCTAACCATCGCGCTCATCCTGCCCAACTACGCCAGGGACGTCTTCGACGGCACGTTTAACACCGCCCTCAGCGCGGCCGTGCCGGAAGGCCTCGGCGCCCACAACCTGGACGGCGGCGCCTACTGGATGCTCATGACCGCGCTCATCCTCAAGATCGTGGCGATCTTCGCCGCCGCGGGCTTCATCTTCTCCCTCGCCCGCACGATGCAGCAGGGCAAGCTCTTCGACCCCCGCTCCACGCGCTCGCTCAACGGACTCGCCGTGTGCATCTTCGTGTGGGCCATCGCCCGCTTCGGCATCGAGGGCATGGGCAATAACTGGGCCGCCAACGACTTAGGAATTGATTGGTGGGCCAACCAGACGGGCACGCCCCTAGCGGAACTGGCCATCCCTTATATCGCAGTCTGCGTGCTGATTCTCTTTTCCGTAGCCATCAAGCGTGGCAGCGCACTCGAAGAGGATGTGGATGGCCTTGTCTAACAACACTGAACCTATCGTGACCTGCCACCTCGACGAGGTGATGGCCCAGCGCCAGATCACCGGCACCGACCTGGCCAAGCAAGTCGGCATCACCCCGGTGAACCTCTCAGTGCTGAAGAATAATCGCGCCAAGGCCGTGCGCTTTAGCACCCTCGCCGCACTCTGCGCGGCCCTGGAGTGCCAGCCCGGCGATCTCTTCAGCGTCGAGCACTAGCGGAAATCCCGCGAGCCCCGCGAAAGAGCCTCACCGAAGGCCAGTGGCTCAAGCTGGTCCGCGGCAACGGTGACCGCCCCGGAGGCATTCTGCACAATGCCGCGCACGATGAGCGCGGGCGCTGTTCGCGCGGTGACCTTATCCCGGGCCCACAGGCCGGGTGAGACCATCACGTTCATCAACCCGGTCTCATCCTCCAGACCGAAGAAGACCACGCCGCCCGCTGTGTGCGGGCGCTGGCGGTGCGTGACCACCCCGGCGATGCGCACGCGAGTGCCATCCTCCACGCCCGGCAGGTCCGCCGCCGATAGGATTCCGCGGGCCTGCAATTCCCCACGAACCTGCTCCATTGGCTGCTGATTGTGGGTCACGCCGGTGCTCGCCACGTCCGCCGCCATGAGCTCAAAAGCGCTCATCCCCGGCAAGGACGGCGCCTCGATAGCAGACAGCCCCGGCAGCATTCCCGCCCGCTCCGTTGCGGCCACACCCGCCTGCCACAGCGCTTGGCGGCGATCCATCCCAAAGACATCCAAGGCCCCCGCCACGGCGAGGGTCTCCACGTGATCGACGGTGAGATCGGCGCGGCGGGAGAGATCGGGGACGTCGACAAACGGCGCGGCCGCTTCAATTCGGTCGGCGGCCTTATCACCTAGGCCTTTGATGAGGTTGAGGCCTAAGCGGATGCGAGCCTGGCCGTCCGCGCCCACCACCACGCGCGCCTCGCGGCCCGATTCGTTGACGCTGACCGGCAGCACCTCCACCCCATGGCGGCGCGCATCCTGAATAAGCGACTGCGGCGAATAGAAGCCCATCGGCTGCGCGCGCAACAAGCCAACGCAAAACTGCGCCGGGTAATAGCGCTTAAACCACGCCGAAAAGTACACCAAGGAGGCAAAAGACTGCGAGTGGGACTCCGGGAAGCCATACGCGGCGAAAGCCACGATCTTGGCCCACAACTTATCCGCCCCCTCCCCGACAATCCCGTTGGTTTCCTCCAAGCCCTCATAGAAGCGCTGCTTGAGCGCTGCCATCTTGGCTGGCGAGCGCTTCGAGCCCATCGCGCGCCGCAGGTCATCGGCCTCCGCGCCACTGAAACCGGCGGCATCGACCGCAATCTGCATGAGCTGCTCCTGAAAGAGCGGAATCCCCAGCGTCTTGCCCAGGGATTTCTCCAGCACCGGATGGTCATAGGTCACCGGCTCCTTGCCATCGCGGCGGCGCAGGTAGGGGTGCACCGACCCGCCCTGGATGGGACCCGGGCGGATGAGGGCGACCTCCACCACAAGGTCGAAGAAGACCCGCGGCTTGAGCCTCGGCAGAGTGCTCAGCTGCGCGCGCGACTCCACCTGAAACACGCCCACCGCATCCGCGCGGCAGAGCATGTCATAGACTTCCACGTCAGCCAGGTCCAACTCCCACAGGTTGACCACCCTGCCGGTGCTCTCCTCCACCAAATCCATCATGTGGTGCAGGGCTTCGAGCATGCCCAGGCCCAGCAGGTCGAACTTCACCAGCCCGGCCGCGGCACAATCATCCTTATCCCACTGCAGCACTGAACGGTTCTCCATGCGTGCCCATTCCACGGGCACGACATCCGCAATCGGTCGATCACAGAGCACCATGCCGCCGGAGTGAATACCCAGGTGGCGCGGCTGGCCCAGAAACTGCTCGGCTAAGGATTCAACATCCGAAGGCGCGGGCGCAATGCCCTTCGACCAGGCATCGGCCGAACCCTGCGGATAGCCCAACGCGCGGGCAGCATCCCGCAACGCCCCTTTGCGGCGGTACGTAATCACGTTGGCCACCTGCGCGGCGCGCTCGCGACCGTGCTTGGCATAGACGTACTGAATGACTTCCTCACGCCGCCCGGATTCAATATCGATGTCAATATCCGGCGGGCCATCGCGGTCCGGGGAGAGGAAGCGCTCAAAGAGCAGGCCCGCGGAAATCGGCTCCGCATTCGTAATCCCCAGCGCGAAACACACCGCCGAATTCGCCGCCGACCCGCGCCCCTGGCACAGGATGTTCTCCCGTTTACAAAAGTCCACGAGATCACACACGATGAGGAAGTAGCCGGGAAAGCCCAGCTGCTTGACGACGCCCAGCTCATACCGCATCTGCTCCCACGCCCTGCGCCGAATCTCCTCGGGGCGCGTGGCATAGCGCGCCGCTGCTCGCTCGAAGGTGAGGTGCTCCAGCCAGGACATCTCGGTATGGCCTTCCGGCACGTCAAAATCAGGCAGGTTCGGGGCCAGCGCCTCCCACGTGAAGCTGCACTCCTCGAGAACGCGGACGGTTTCCACAATGAGCTCGGGACGCTCAGGCAGCAAGCGCGCCATCTGTTCCCCGGAGCGCAGCCAGGACGAGCCCATGGGGTGGGAGTTGGGGGAGGCGTCGGCAAGCGCGAGGCGTCTGGACAAGGCCTGTTTGGCTCCGGCCAACCGCGCGTGTTCCCGCGTGGCGGCAGCCGGGTGGGCGGTGGCTATGGCGCGCGGAACCGGCAAGGAATCCAGCAGTAGGTGGTGGTCCGCGTCCTCCGGGAGCTGGGTACATGCGTACTCCAGAACCATGCTGTCTATTTTTATTCCATCGACCAGAAGATCGAAATGCTCCGCCCATTCCCAGCCCACCAGAAAGAGGCACTCATCCTGCAACTGCGCACCAATCTCCGCCAGGGAAGGATAGGACACGACCCCCTTCTCCCCCGCCTCCATGCGTGCGCGGGAGATGAGCCGGGATAGCCGCCGGTAGCCCTCCGGGGTGCGCGCCAAGACCGTCAGCGGAGCCGGGTCGAGGCTAAGCTCCGCGCCAAAAACGGCGGGCAGCCCCACCTGGGCGGCAGCTTCCACAAATTTCATAAGTCCATAGAATCCATCCCTATCTACCAGCGCAATCCCCCACAGGCCCAGCTCGACGGCGCGCGCCACGAGCTCCTCCGGCTCGGAGGCGCCGTGGAGGAAGCTATACGAGCTCACCGCGTGCAGCTCCGCGAAAGGCACGGCGGAATGCCCCACCTTCGGCGCGTCCGCGGCCTGCGGTAGGTGGTCCACCGACACCGGGACGGGCCCTGGACGGCCCGAGAGAATCCTCTCCACCCGAGACCACGGTAGCGCCTCACCCCCATTGAATCTCATAGGCTCACATACTATATTCGAACACAGGTTCCCGTCAAGGTTGTCGTTGAACGATCCGCCGGATAGACAAAGCGGTTCAATCGTTGCTAGTTTTTCCTGCAGTGAACACTCCTGCGGTGACACGACTTGCCGCACAAACCAAGAAGGGACACTAGGAACCCACCATGAGCATCCGTCGCGTACTTGCCGCCACCTCGGCAGCCGTCATCGCCGCAACCGGGCTGGTTGCTTGCTCCTCCGATTCCTCGGACTCCGCCGAGTCCAAGGATTCCGGCGAAGCCATCACCAAGGACTCCACCATCACCATCGGCACCACCGACGCCAACATGGAAGAGTGGGCCGTCTTCCAGGACCTGGCCAAGGAAGCTGGCTTCGACGTCAAGCTGGAGAATTTCTCCGATTACAACACTCCGAACCAGGCTCTGGACCAGGGCAAGCTGACGACGAACAAGTTCCAGCACCTGAAGTTCCTGGCTGAGTACAACAAGGGCAACGGCACCGACCTCGTCCCGCTGGCCGCCACCGAGATCTACCCGCTGGCCATCTACTGGAAGGACCACAAGGACCTCGCTGACATCGAGGGCCAGGAAGTTGCTATTCCGAATGACTCCACCAACCAGGGCCGCGCCATCGGCCTGCTGGTTCAGGAAGGCCTGGTCACCCTCAAGGAGGGCAGCCCGCTGACCCCCACCCCGCTGGACATCGATGAGGAGAAGTCCAAGGTCAAGGTCACCCCGGTAGACGCTGCTCAGACTCCGGCCGCGTACGGCGAGGGTAAGCCGGCCGTCATCAACAACTCCTTCCTCGAGCGCGCTGGCATTGACCCGCAGTCTGCCGTCGCTCAGGATGACCCGGACTCCACTGAGGCCGAGCCCTACATCAACGTCTGGGCCGTACGCGCCGACGACGCCGATAACGAAACCCTTCACGAGCTGGCCGAGCTGTGGAAGGACCCGAAGGTCACCGATGCCGTTCTGAAGTCCTCCGGTGATACCGCCGTGGCCGTCGACCGCTCCCAGGAGGAGCTCCAGGAGATTCTGGAGCGCCTCGAAGAGCAGGTCTAAGCACAATCCCATCACTGACTAACTAGTAAAGGACGAATCATGCGCATCCGCCGCCTCGTAGCAGCCGCCGCCGCTAGCCTGGTTGCTGCTACCAGCTTGGTCGCCTGCTCGTCTGCAAGCTCCGATTTCGCCGCCGGCACCGCCGAGGATCCCATCATCGTCGGCACCACCGACGCCGAACTTCCGGAGTGGGGCGTACTCAAAGAGCTCGCTGCCAAGGAAGGCATCGAGATCGAGATGAAGAGCTTCACCGACTACGCCACCCCCAACCAGTCCTTGGCTGAGGGCAGCACGGATACCAACAAGTTCCAGCATCTGAAGTTCCTCGCCGAGTACAACGTGGGCAACGGCACGAACCTCGTTCCGGTGGCCTCCACGCAGGTCTACCCCATGCCGCTGTTCTGGAAGGGCCACGACAGCATCGACGGCATCGAGGGCCAGGACATCGCCATTCCGAATGACGCCACGAACCAGGGCCGCGCCATCAACCTGCTGGCAGCCAACGGTTTGCTGAAGCTCAAGGAAGAGGGCAAGCTCACCCCGGATCCCGCCGACATCGACGAGGCCGCATCCAAGGTAAGCATCACCCCGGTCGATGCTTCCCAGACCCCGTCCGCCTTCGGCGAGGGCAAGCCCGCCATCATCACCAACTCCTTCTTCAAGCGCGCGGGTATCAACCCGGCCGACGCCGTGCTTTACGACGACCCGGAAAACCCCAACGCCGACCCGAAGATCCTGTTCGACCCCTACGTCAACGTGTGGGCTGTACAGGAAAAAGACAAGGACAATGAGAAGGTCAAGAAGCTGGCTGAACTCTACCTCTCTGATGAGGTGAAGGCCGCGGTGCAAGACACCACGGGTGGCACCACTATCTTCGTGGATAAACCGCAGCCAGAGCTTCAGGAGATTCTGGAGCGCTTGGAAGAGGAAGCCTCCTCCAGCTAAGCGAATCTCCCTCCTCCCCCGCGCTCACGCTCGTTTGCGTGACCCGGGGGATTTTGCCCGTTACTCCCTGCTTATTCACCACACGGACACGTACAAAGGAAAACCACGTGACTGAACAACAAGGCGCCCACCGGGGCACCCGGATTGAATTCCGCAACATCACCAAAGTCTTTAAAAACAAAAAGGCCACCACGAAAGCGCTTGATGATGTCTCTTTGACCGTCGAGCCCGGCGAGATCATCGGCATCATCGGCTTCTCCGGCGCGGGCAAATCCACGCTGGTGCGCATGATCAACGGCCTGGACAAGCCGACCTCAGGGCAGCTGCTTCTCGACGGCACCGATGTCGTCCCCCTCCCCGAGTCCAAGCTCCGCGGCATCCGCCGCAACATCGGCATGATCTTCCAGCAGTTCAACCTCATGTCCTCGCGCACCGCGGCGGGCAATATTGAGTACCCGCTGAAGCTGCAGGGCGTCGACAAGCAAGAGCGTAAACAGCGCGTACAGGAACTGCTGGAGTTCGTCGGCCTGGCGGACAAGGGCGATAACTACCCGGAGCAGCTCTCCGGCGGCCAGAAGCAGCGCGTCGGCATCGCCCGCGCCCTGGCTAATAACCCTTCCCTGCTGCTGGCAGATGAAGCCACCTCGGCGCTCGACCCCACCACCACCCACGAGGTTCTTGACCTGCTGCGCAAAGTCAACCGCGACCTCGGCATCACCATCGTGGTCATCACCCACGAGATGGACGTCGTGCGCTCCATCGCCGACAAGGTGGCCGTCATGGAAAGCGGACGCGTTATCGAGGCCGGCAGCGTCTACGAGGTCTTTTCCAATCCGCAGACCAAGGTAGCGGAGAAGTTCGTGGCCACCTCGCTGCGCAACACCCCGGACGTCGTGGAGGCCGATGACCTCTTGGCCCACGAGGGGCGTTTGTTCACCATCAACCTGACGGAGAAGTCCGGTTTCTTCGATGCCGCGGGCAAGCTCGCGGACAAGGGCGTGTCCATCGCCGTGGTCCACGGCGGCATTACCACCTTGCAGAAGCACTCCTTTGGCAAGATCACCGTGCGCCTCAACGGCCCAGACGCCGCCATCGAAGACTTCTACGCCCACATGCAACGCACCACCGACATTGAGGAGATCCAACGATGAACGTCACCTACCTCGCGCAGGCCAATTGGGACCGACTGGGCAGCACGCTTGTCGACGCCATCAAGGACACCCTCATCATGGTCGCCACCACCCTGGTGCTCGCCGGCATCATCGGCCTCGTGCTGGGCATCCTGCTCTACACCACGCGCCCGGGTGGCATCCTGCAGAACAAGCCCATCCACTTCGTCATCAATATCCTGGTGAACTTTGTTCGCCCGATTCCGTTCATTATCTTGCTGGCCTTTGTGCAGCCGCTGACGGTGGCGGTGCTGGGCAGCTCCATCGGACGTGAGCCGGCCACGTTCGTCATGGTGATTGCGGCTACCTTCGCGGTGGCGCGCATCGTGGAGCAGAACCTCGTGGCGCTGGATCCGGGCGTGATTGAAGCAGCCCGCGCAATGGGTGCTTCGCCGTGGAAGATCATCACCACGGTCATCATTCCGGAGGCACTGGGCCCGCTGGTGCTGGGCTACACCTTCCTGTTCATCGGCATCGTCGATATGTCCGCGATGGCCGGCTACGTCGGCGGCGGCGGCTTGGGTGACTTCGCCATTGTCTACGGCTACCGCGCCTTCGAGTGGGAGGTCACCGTGGTGGCTACCCTCATCATCATTGTGCTGGTGCAGGCAGCGCAGTTCTTTGGCAACTGGCTCTCGGCCAAGATTATGCGCCGCTAGCCGCGCGCCGCGCCTGGCTCGGCACAGTTTAGAGGTGCCGCGCCCGCGCTCTATGCGCTGCGCTTTTCGACGCTGCGCGCGGCATAGAAACGAGAGGTCTTCGGCTCGTCTCCACAAGAAGAGACGACGCCGGAGGCCTCTTTTTCTTCGAGCTCTACGTCCCATGCGCGGCCATCACGGTGGCGCACAACGACGCTATTCTTTGCGGCGGGGTTCTCCACCGCGTCGACGGTGAGGTCGCCGTAGTGGAGGGTCTCGGAGGCGTCGAGAAGCTGGCGTGCCACCGCGAGCTCCGCCACCTGACCCCGGGGCGTGGCGAGGCCGGAACCGCGGTTGGCGGGGTAGAAGTACTCGCCGTGCAAGGCCTTGCCCACGAGCTCGCGGCCGGCTTCCACGTTGAGGCGGCCAAAGGAATATCCCCAGGGCATCAACAGCACCGACGGCGCGAAACGGTGTCCCTTGGTGTGGGAGGTTTCCCACACGGTCTCCTCAAATTCGCATGCCAGGGAGGCGGCAAGCGGGCGTCCCTTGATTGCGCAGCAGGCATCGCGCTTGGCATGGGTGCACACGAGCACCAGCGGCAGACACGTGCCGGTGGGGTGCTCCAGATCCAGATCGAGGATGTCCTCCGGGCCGTTCAGGACGTAATCCTGCACTAAACCCTCGCGTGCCCACACGACGAAACAACGGAAATGCCCCGTCCCCCGCTCATGCCCAGCGCGCCCAGGGCGGCGAATGAGTTGCAGGCCCGCCACGCCTTTGAGCTTGGCCTTGAGCTTCGCAGTCAAGCCGGGGCCAAAGGTACGTCCGTCAAGCACGTCGCGGGACCACGCCGTGGGCCACTCAAAAAGGACGTACACAGATTCTTGTTTAGCAGTACCGGCCAGGGGCTCGACCTGGACGTCGGAGCAGAAGGTCATGGCGCCATCTTAACTGGCATCACTCTTTTCACAACAATGTGGTTACGTTGCTTAGCGCGATGCATATAATTCCCCGTAGTGCCACTACGCTCGAAGTCATGCCGAAACATAACCTCTTGCGCACAGCCGCCCCAGTTGCCGCACTCGTTGTCTCGGGTGCGCTCGCGCTTCAGGGATGCGCTCCGTCTTCCTCCCCGGACGGCAGCTCCGACGGCCCCACGAAGACTCTCGACGCCACCCTGTCCGGCGCCTCCACCTCCACTGCCACAGTCACTCCTGCTGCCCCCTCCCCGGCCGCACCGGCTGGGCTGACCCCGCTGGGCGACGCCAACATGGAGATGAAAACCCTCCGCCCACCGGCCCCCTCGGAGCTGGTGGTGACTGATGTCCGCGTGGGCAAGCATGAAGGTTTTGACCGCGTGGTCTTCGAGTTTGTCGGGGACGGTTCGCCGGGCTGGTTCATCGATTACACCGACGCTCCCGCCCAGCAGGGCTCCGGCAACCCGATTGCTTATGAAGGTTCCACCGCGCTCGACGTCAGCATCGACGGCACCGCTTACCCCTTCCAGCTCGACATGGAAGACCCCAACATCGGCACCGTGAAGGGCGCCGGCGGGCTGGTGACCCAGGTGGTCAGCAGCGGCACCTTCGAGGCTCGCTCGCAGTTCGTTATCGGGCTTAATGAACGCCACCCGTACTCGGTCCAGGTGCTCAGGGCGCCGACGCGCCTGGTTATCGACATCTTGAATTAATCCGTTCAGGCATAGGTTGCCTCCACCGACCAGCGCCCGCCTGCCCACACCAGCAGCCAGGCGCGCTGGCCTTTGTCGTTTTCTCCCACTACTTGCAGGCGCGCACAACGCTGCGCCACACCCGCCTCCCACCATCCGGTATCCACGGGCCACGGGCCGGCCCACCCAGTCACCCGGTAGCGGTGCTGGCCCCATCCTAAGCCTGCTGGTTCCCCGGAAAGGAGGGCCTCGGCGGTGACGATGATGTCCTTCGAGGAGGAGTCGATAAGCCGAATCCGCGCGGCTGGGTGGGCCAGGCTCGCCGGAAGCGGCGCCGGGATGCGCCCCGGCCACGTGCCCTCCGGCTGCGGATCGCGCTGCTCACCATAGGGGACGTACTCGATGCGCTCGGCCACCCCACGCCCCGCCGCCGGGCGGGGCTGCAGCACGCGGTCCACCCCCAGCTGGGATTGCACGCGCGCGATGACGCGCTTGGCTTGCTCCGCGGATTCACCCGCGCCCCACAGGAGCCCATCCTCCGGCGGGGCGACCTCCACCGGTTCCAACGCCAGCTTGGCGATGCCCCCTCCCTCACCCGGCGCACTCCCCGCCCGCGCAGCACTCAACCAGCCGTCGAGCTGCCAGCGCACGCGGTCCGCCGTGGCCGCCTCGCTGAGCGCTTCCTGGGTACGCCAAATCCGCTCCAAGCGCTCGCCGCCCTCGAACTCCGCGGCAACGCGCAGGCGCAGGCACACCACGCCGGCTTCCTCGAGTAGCACGTGCAGGCGCGCCGCGAGCTGACGCGCAGCGAAAGCCGCAGCATCCACGCGCTCCAAGGGTTCTTCGAAGCCCTGCTCCACACCCAAGTCGGGGCGCGCAAGCTCCGGCGCCACGCGCCTATCCGGCGCAACTGCGGCCACAGCGTGGCACCGCCGCCCGGCCTCGCCGAAGCGGGTGGTGACTTGGCGCAGCGGCAGGCCCGCCAGCTCCCCTAGCGTGCGCACGCCCAGCTGCTCCAAGGCGTGCACCACGTCCGCTGCACACCCCAGCGCCA
The DNA here is from genome assembly GCF_001808885.1 of Corynebacterium sp. HMSC074E01. Lineage (NCBI taxonomy): Bacteria > Bacillati > Actinomycetota > Actinomycetes > Mycobacteriales > Corynebacteriaceae > Corynebacterium > Corynebacterium sp. HMSC074E01. The sequence continues at coordinate 84,457 of NZ_KV794853.1, read as the reverse complement.
CCTCCGCAGCCAATACTCCCACCGGCTGCTTAGCCAAAAAGTCGCGCGAGCCGCCTGCCGGGACTACCGCGCCCAGGTTGTGGTGGCGCGCAGCAATCAGCGCGGTGGCAATCTCGTCCGCGACGCCGACGGTGGCGTCGAGGTGGGATCTGGCGGTGGCGTCGACAAGCATTTCCACTGCTTTTGCCTCACTGCCGTGGAAACGTCCGGCCGCGCCTGCGTCCACGATGACCAGCCCAGGGCGCAGCACCTCCACCGACGAAGCCACCGCGTCCAGGCCCGCGGCAATCTCCGCGAACACCACCCCGTCCCGGTCCGGGTTGGCCTCCTCCACGCGCAACTCCGGCAGGAGGGCTTGGGCTTGGCGCACCCGCATCCCGCGGCGTACCCCCGCCCGGCGCGCCACCGCGTTGCACACCGCCACGCGGTGCTGGGCGGCAATAACGCACGCCGCCCTCTCGGCGTCCTGCAGCGCCTGGATAGGCCAGTCCGGGAACCACAGCGCCGCGACCCTCACACGACCTCCAAGTGCGGGCGCGCTTCCGGATGCTGCCCACACGTGAGCACTCCACGACGCGGGCGCATGCTTGCCGACGCCACCCGCACCCCTATATCAACCCCCCGAATCCGCCCGCTGCCCCGGCCCAAGCCATGCACAGCGACAACTTCCGCGCCTATCTCCACAGCTGTGCCCGACAGCCGGGTTCCCACGGTGAGCAGGGCTGCCTGCCCTGCCCGCACTTTCGCCAGCACGGGGCGCGCCCGGGTGGGGCTCAGCTCGCCTGTGCCTTTGTGCACGACGAGGTCCAGCCCCTCGCACAGCACGCCGGTCACCGCCCAGGGTTCTACACCTGGATCGGGCACCGTGATAACCCGGGAGATATCACCACTCTCGGTCACTTGTGCGAGTGAGAGATCCGGCCAGCCCACTACCCCGACGTGTCCACCCGCCGCGCTAACATGGGAGACCAGCTCCACGACGAGCGCGGCACATTCCGCACAGGCGGTTGCCCGCTTGCGGGGAAGTCCACCGCCCGGGAGCAGCTCAGATAGCCCTTCGGGGACGCCGAGAAGCTCCACCTCCGGCTGCACCTGCGCAGCAACATCCGGGGTTTCCAGGCGTTGAATCTGGGCGCGCAGGACCGCAATTTGCTCGGCCTGCGATCCACCCACTACGCGAACACCTGTTTGATTCATGGTTCCTATTATGAACCTCTCTCCGGACGCGCGCAATTGCGCTGGTAGCGTTAGGCGCCATGAATCCCCTCCACGCGCACACCACCCCGATCCCCACTCCGCCGTGGGTACGCCTCGGCGCCTCGCTGCTGGCTGGTGCCGCCGTGGCGGTGGGTGCCAGCCGCATCCACTTCGGCCTCGCGCTAGGGCTCAGCCTGCTCTTCCTTCTCGCGGCCTGCGCGCTCGTACTCCTGCACCCTTACCGTGCTGACCTGCGCGATTATGCCCAGCACCACAACGTCACCATGCTGCCCAACGCCGCACAGCTTATTCCGCTTATGGTGCTGTGGTTGATGGTCATGTTCTCCCCGCTCCTCGCACTACCTGCCTGGGGCAGCGCTCTGGTGTGGGTGCTCGTTTCAGGTGCGGCCTTCCTGCTCTTTCCCCACGTCGACGGCTCCCGCAAGCTCGCCTACGCGCCCCCGGCCTAGGCTCAGCCCGTCTCCCCCAACGCCCGGGGCGTGCGGGCCGAGCTGTCTGGGTCGGTCCGCCTAGACCTTTCCCCAAGCCTGGTGTGTGCGGGCCACCTAAGCCAGGTCGCGCGAGGTGGCCCAGCGCGTGAGCTGATGGCGGTTGGACTGCTGGGTCTTGCGCAAAATATTGGAGGCGTGTGTTTCTACCGTCTTCACCGAAATGAACAGCTGCTTGCCAATCTCGCGGTACGTATAGCCGCGCGCGAGCAACCGCAAGACCTCCAGCTCGCGCCTCGTGAGCGCATCCACCGCCGGGTCCTGTCCCTCCTCCGGCTCCGGCGCGGGCGAGCCGGAGGCAAAAGCATCAAGGACAAAGCCCGCCAGGCGCGGCGAGAAATACGCATCCCCGCTGTTGACCTGCAGGATCGCGCGCGCCAAATCCGGGCCGGAAATATTCTTCGTCACATACCCGCGCGCGCCCGCCCGAATCAGCGCAATCACGTCCTCCGCCGCATCCGACACGCTCAGCGCCAAAAACACCGGCCGCGCCGGCTGATTAGCCGTCGCGTTAATAACGGCGAGGCCGCCGCCATCGGGCATGTGGACGTCGAGAAGCACCACGTCCGGCGAGGTACGCGCAATGCCCTCCAGCGCCTCCGCAACGGTGCCGGCGTCGCCCACAATCTCAATCTCCGAGGACGCCGCCAGCTCCGCGCGCACGCCCGCACGGAAGACGGAGTGATCATCAACCAAAAAGACCTTCACCATGCTCATAACGCTACCGCGAGCTCCACCTCGGTGCCCTCCCCCGGGGTCGAGGAAATCCGCACGCGCCCACCAGATCCCTCTACGCGCGCGCGAATACTGTCACGAATCCCATGCCTATCAGCAGGAATATTCTCCACGTCGAAACCCACCCCGCGATCACGCACAAAGATACTCAGCTCGCCCGCCAACAACTCCGCGTAGACATCCACCACGTCCACGCCTGCGTGCTTGCCGGCATTGACCATCGCCTCACGCGCGGCCTGGATAAGCAGCTTCGCGGACTCCGTCAGCTCTGTGTCCTCACCCACCGTCACCGCGGACACCCGTATGTCAAAGAGATCTTCCACTTCCCCGCACGCCGCTTCGAGAGCACCAAAACAGGTGGTGGGGGCGGCGGAGGGGGCGTCGAAAAGCCAGGCGCGCAGCTCGCGTTCTTGGGCGCGCGCCAAACGCGTCACCTCACGCGAATCCCCCGCCCGCTTCTGAATCAGCGCCAGCGTCTGCAGCACCGAATCGTGCAGGCGGGCGGCAATCTCGGCGCGCTCCTCTGAAACCGCCTTGGCCGCCTGCTCCTGCGATAGCGAACGCCAGAGCTTCAACACCAGCGGCACCACCAGCGCACCGAAGCCCACCAGCGTCAGCGCCGTGGCCAGGATCGCCGAACCCGATCCGCTCTCCCACGTCACCGCCGCCACCACAACGCCACCGATGACCAAGACGGCACCGGCCGCCACAGCAACCAGGCCCACCGGCGTGTTCAGCCCGCGGTCATACGCCAACCACGCCAGCACCGCGCCGATGGCCACCACTGCCAACGGCACCGCCACGCTTAGCGACGCCCCCGAAACCCCCAACACCCCCACCGCACTACCCGCCAGCGCCAGGAACACCAGCACGAGGGAAAGGGGGCTGCGGCGGGTGGAGGGGGCGTCGTCAAGCGCGGGCGTGAAGATCCACAGCCCCGCATAGGCCATCGCCCCCACCCCACCCAGCAGAGTCAACGCGGTCAAAGCGATGCGCACGGAGAGCGCCGAAACCCCAAGATTCTGCGCCAGCCCCGCCGCCACGCCGGCGACCACGCGGCCAGATTGGGGGCGCGACATCACGGGATAAGGCGCCGCGTTTTCTGCAGGCACATAGGGCGAAGTCATACTAGACATAGTCCCACGCACCACCCCTCGGGCACATCGGGGACAACCCTGAGGTCGAAAAATCAGGGCGATTACCGATACCGCCGCGAGGCCCCACGCGGCACCATAAAAGCATGACGAAGAACAGCACACTCAACCAGATGTGGACGACCCGCCCCGTCCGCCTTCCCAAGAAACAGGGCGGTGACGCGCACATCGCTGGTGTCTGCGAAGGCATCGCGGTGCGCTACCAGCTTGATCCCACGATTGTGCGCGTGGCCTTCGTGGTCGCCGCGTTGGCTTTCGGCGGTGGCATCGCCGCCTACCTCGCCGCGTGGGCGCTCATGCCGCGCTTCGGCTCACCCTACTGCCCGCTCGATGCGGCCTTGGGCAAGGATGGCGTCAAGGAGGAACAAGAGCTCGGCTGGGTGCTGATTATCGGCGTCCTTCTGACGTTTGGCTCCGGCCCGCTGTTCTTGAGCGGACAATTCCTCGCCGGCCTTCCGCCCGCTGCACTGACCTTCGGCCTGTTAGCGCTGGCGTGGTACGCCCTTCACCAACGCGAGCCGCTACCACCCAGCGGGCTACTAGCTGCCGAGCAGCCGGTGCGCGAGGAACCTGTCAACCTCAACCCTTATACCCCGGCAGACGGCCACCCCTTCCCGCCAGGGCGCACGACCCCGCCGTCCTGGGATCCGCTCGGTGTGGTGCCCGATGCCTGGGATCTGCCGGAGCCGGGCCCGCGGGAAGAACCGACAAAGAAGCGCGGTTCGCAGTGGGTCGAGGGCGCGATTGCTCTCGGCGCCGTGGGCGCCGCCCTGACGATCGCCTTCCTTGGAGTCACCTTCGTCTCCGAGGCCGACGATGAGTCCGGTTTCAGCTTCCGCTTTAACGCCGGTGAACAGCACATCGCGCCCACTCATGAAGATGAACTCGAAGAATACTACGACCTGGGAATCGGTGAGTCGACGGTAGACTTCAGCCAGCTCCACGACTTGAAAGGCGAGCACGACGTCACCGTCGACGCCGGCATCGGCGCCGTCGAGGTCATCCTCCCGAAAGACATCCCCGTCGCGCTGACCTGTGATGACGGCCTGGGCGAGAGCAACTGCACCGAACGCCAGGACCCTGACGCGCTGCTGAACATTCACATCGACGCAGGCATCGGCGAGGTCACGGTCACCGGCTAGACTTACCCAGCATGATTCACTTCGGCAACGACTACCACCGCTCCGCCCACCCCCGCGTCCTTGATGCCATCGCGGGGGCGGGCGGGGCTTATGCCGGCTATGGCGCCGATGAACTGTGCGCCACGGCCGCTGAGCGCATCCGCGCTGCCTGCCAAGCGCCGAACGCCGAGGTGCATTTCATGGTCGGTGGCACGCAGGCCAACGCCACCATCATTGCCCACCGGCTGCGCCCCTGGGAGGGTGTCATCGCGGCGGATAGCGGGCACATCGCCACCCATGAGACGGGCGCCATCGAGCACACCGGGCACAAGGTCATCACGCTGCCGAACCAGCTGGGAAAGATCACCGACGCGCAAGTGCGCGCGTGCATGGAGGAATACCGCGCCTCCGGGGTGGAGGAACACATGCCAGAGCCCGCACTGGTCTACATCACGCAGCCCACCGAGTTTGGTACCGCCTACTCCCGCGCCGAACTCGTGGCCCTGCGCGAGGTCTGCGATGAGTACGAGTTGGGCCTGTTTGTCGACGGCGCCCGCCTCGGCTACGGCCTGTCCGCTTCGGATATCACCCTGCCGGACCTGGCCGCGCTTGTCGACGTCTTCACCATCGGCGGCACCAAATGCGGCGCCCTCTTCGGCGAAGCCATCGTCTTCCCCGCGGGTGCGCCGCGCTTTCGCAATGCGATGAAGCAAAGCGGCGGCCTGCTAGCTAAGGGCTGGTTGCTCGGCGCGCAATTCACCGCCCTCTTCAGCGCCCCCACTCCTGAATCCGACGATGCGCTCCCCGGAACCAACGCTTCCTGCGCAGACGCTAGCGCAACTACCCCAGACACTGAGGTCACCGGCACAGCTGCAACGACCCTCTACGAGCAGATCTGTGCCCGCGCCAACGCCCAGGCCCAGCGCATCGCCGAGGCCTTCCACGCCGCGGGCATCGACATGCTCTTTAACTCCCCCACCAATCAGCAATTCGCTCTGCTGACACGCGAGCAGGAAGAGAAGCTCTCACAGGACTTCGTGTGCCAGTTCTTCGAAGAACACGAAGGCCTACGCGTGGTGCGTTTTTGTACGGCGTGGTCGACGGAAGAGGGGGACGTCGATAAGCTCTGCGCTGCTATTCCTGCGCTCAAGTAGCGAGGTTGCCCAACCTGGTTTAGGCTGTGGGCTATGCAACTGGGGGGTTACATTCAAGCACTAACGCGCGGGCTCGACGTGGTCGAGCAATGCGCCGGTGTCACGCGCGCGCAGCTGGTTGAGATGGGTGCGCGACCGGACTTCGCGGAGAAGCTCCTGGGGCTGCACGCGGTGTATTTCGGGGACACGATGTTCCGCTCCCGGCAGCGCAAAGCGCGCCGCACGGGCCACGACGTGTTCACGCTCCTCGATATCGAGCGCTATTGTTCCAAGCTCAAGGCCCGCAAGGCTTGGGAGCTGCGCCAACTGCTGGCCGCTACCCCGCGGGAGAAAATCCCCATGGTGGCGAAGGCAAAGCTCAAAGAGTGGCGCCCGCCCAAGGACCCCGCCCCGGGCGTGCGGGTGACGCGGCGCGCAGGCCGCAACCACACGCTGAGTATTACGGATTCCTCGCTCAACATCTCGAAGCTGCTGGCCGTACTGAAGACCACCGACAAGGACTTGCTCACCGCGGCGCATACCGTGTTCCGCGGCGGGGGCGGTTCGGGCCAGAAGCTGCAGTCCAACGTCATCGTGCGCTTGGATGAGCTCGACCGCATCGTGGATGGCGATGGTGAGGAGATTGAGCTGCAACTGACCAATGGGGCCACGATGACGGGCGCGGAGTTCGTACGCGAAAAGCTTGCCGACGTCGGCCTCATCACCCTCGTCCACCCCCACCACGGCCCCGTGAACCTGTACATGGCGAGCCGTTTCGCTAACACCAAGCAGCGCCTCGCGCTGTCTGCGGAGCACCCGACGTGCGCGTGGCCGGGTTGCAACGCGCCTGCCGAGGACTCGCAGATTCATCACCTCACCCGCTTCCAAGATGGCGGGCCGACCAACATGGCCAATATGGTGCCGCTGTGTGCGTATCACAACGCGGTCAATGACGATGATCCGGAAAAGCCCACCGGCCGAGGACATCTCGACCGCATCAATGGCCGCGTGCACTACCTGCCGCCGTGGGCCGGCCCG
>NZ_KV794853.1:0-77470 GCF_001808885.1 Corynebacterium sp. HMSC074E01 | reverse complement strand
GTGGGCCGGCCCGCCGATTCCCATCGAAAGCCCGGCCCACCCGCCGCGCTCCGCTCCGAGGCCAGCACCAGGTACTGCTCGCGCATCCTCAGGTCCGCCGACATCCGGCCCGCCCGCCCCACGTTCCAGTCCGCCATACGGCTCTGGCCCCGGCGCGCCGCCGCATGACTCCGGCGAACCTCCGGACCCGCCACCGAGTTCATCCCACCTGTAGAGCTTCGCCCTAATCACACAGCCGCTTTAACCAGCCGCCCGCTGAGAAAACTTGCTCGGCGTGCGGCTACTCGCGCGCGCGTTAAAGAGGTATGCGAGAACTCGTGCCCAATTCGCGGAGCTGTACAGCAACGAGGCGACACAAACTCTCTATTCCGCACCTCGGTCGGAGCTCGTGGTGACAAAGACGGTGCCGACTACAAGCCACGCGGGCTTGGTACCAGGGGCCGAAAACGTAGAACGCGGCCGCGCCCAGTTAGTTAGGGCACGGCCGCGCTACGCAGCGTCGGGGAGTTTGCTTCCCTTCGCGTTTATTCCCACTCGATGGTTCCCGGCGGCTTCGAGGTTACGTCGAGCACCACGCGGTTGACTTCCTTGACCTCGTTGGTGATGCGGGTGGAAATCTTCTCCAGCACGTCATAGGGCAGGCGCGTCCAGTCCGCGGTCATGGCGTCCTCGGAGGACACTGGGCGCAGGACGATCGGGTGGCCGTAGGTGCGGCCGTCGCCTTGGACGCCGACGGAGCGGACGTCGGCAAGCAGCACCACCGGGCACTGCCAAATCTCGCTATCCAGGCCAGCGTTGGTCAGCTCGGTACGCGCGATGAGGTCCGCCTGACGCAGCGTCTCGAGGCGCTCCTCGGTGACCTCACCGATGATGCGGATACCCAGGCCCGGGCCCGGGAATGGCTGGCGCGCCACGATTTCCTCCGGCAGGCCCAGCTCACGGCCAACGGCGCGCACCTCATCCTTGAAGAGCAGGCGCAGCGGCTCGACGAGCTCGAACTCGACGTCGTCTGGCAGGCCGCCCACGTTGTGGTGAGACTTAATGTTCGCGGTGCCGTCACCGCCGCCGGACTCCACGACGTCCGGGTACAGCGTGCCCTGCACCAGGAAGGCGGCGTCCTGGCCGTCCAGCGCCTGGTCGACGGCACGCTCGAAGGAGCGGATGAACTCCGCGCCGATGGCCTTGCGCTTGGCCTCCGGTTCGGTCACACCGGCCAGCTTGTTGAGGAAGGCCTCGCGCTCATCAGCGGTGATGAGCTTGGCGCCAGTCGACGCCACGAAGTCCTTCTCCACCTGCTCACGCTCACCCGCGCGCAGCAGGCCGTGGTCGACGAAGACACAGGTCAAACGGTCACCGATTGCGCGCTGCACGAGGGCTGCAGCCACGGCGGAATCCACGCCACCGGACAGGCCGCAGATAGCGCGGCCTTCCTCGCCGATTTGCTCGCGCACATCGTTGATGAGCTGCTCCGCGATGTTCTCTGCGGTCCAGTTCTGCTCCAGGCCTGCTACCTCAGTCAGGAAGCGCGTGAGCACCGCCTGGCCGTGCGGCGAGTGGAGAACCTCCGGGTGGTACTGCACGCCGGCCATCTGCTTGGACAGGCACTCGAAGGCTGCCACGGGAGCGCCTTCCGACGACGCCGTCACCTCAAAGCCCTCCGGGGCTTCCGTGACCGAATCGCCGTGAGACATCCACACCTTGTGGGTGTCCTCCAGACCCTTGTGCAGCACGCCGCCGGACACGGTCATGTCCGTGCGGCCGTACTCGCGGGCACCCGTGGAGGCCACGGTGCCACCCAGGGCTTGGGTCATGGACTGGAAGCCGTAGCAGATACCAAAGACCGGAATGCCGAGCTCGAGCAGCTCCGGCTTCAGAACAGGGGCGCCGTCCGCGTATACGGAAGACGGGCCACCGGAGAGGATCAGCGCGGCCGGGTTCTTGGCCTTGATGTCCTCCACAGAGGCAGAATTGGGGACAACCTCGGAGTAGATGTTGGCCTCACGCACGCGCCGGGCGATGAGCTGCGCGTACTGGGCGCCAAAGTCCACCACGAGGACAGGACGCGGGGTTGTATTTGGGTTAGTCACGGTCATCAGTTTAACGCAAGAACCCACACCCTAGACCGCAGGGAGTGGCCCAAAATCTTTAGCGGTGGCAGCCGCCTTGCCTAGCGCCTCCCGAAACGCCCGCAAGGCTGGGTGTCCCTCGCGCCCGGCGCGCACCGCTGTGTAGAGCGTGCGGGTGGGATTACCAGGCAAGGAAACCACGCGCACGCCCTCGATCTCGTCGAGGAAAAGGTCCGAGATCACCGCCACCGCGTGTCCGGTGCGCACCAGGTGCGCATGTAGAAAGGGGTCCGGGGTTTCATAGAGCACGCTGGGGTTAAAGCCATGCCTGCGGCACAGCCGGTGGACGAAGCGCCCCAATAAAAACTCCTCCGGGTCCATGGCAAAGGGGATTTCCTCGTCATGCGCTGCAAAATCCTCTAAGCGCAACTCGCTCAAGGGGCCGGTGAGTGGGGTGATGAGGCGGAGGGGGTCGTCGAGAAGCAGCTCCCGGTGGGTGTGCTCATCCGTGGCGGGCATGTCCGACTCGTACTCCTCACCCAAGATGAGGTCCACCTCCCGGCGCGCCAGCAGCTCCATTGCGCCATCGGCTTCACGCTGAATGATCTGCACGCGCAGGTCCGGGTATTCGCGCGCCAACTCCGTCAGCGCCCGCGGGACCAGCGAGGACATGATGGTTTGAAAGGTCGTGACCTTAATCGTGCCCCGCACCGCGTTGGTTGACGCGATGACCTGCGACTCCGCCTCATCCGCCAACGCGAGCATTCGCTCCGCGTAGGAGGCCAGGATTTCTCCCTGTTCCGTCAAACGCACGCGCCGGCCGACCTTTTCATAGAGCGCCACGCCGACGTCCTTCTCACACTGCGCCAGTTGTTGGGAGATAGCCGAGTGCGTATGGCGCAGCGATTCCGCCACAGCGGTGACGGTGCCGAGGCGGTGCAGCTCGTAGAGAATGCGGAGGCGGTGCAGGTCCAACATGACAGAATCCCTAACGGGTACGTGTTAAAAACTGTAGATAGACTAACAGTTCTTCCCACCCCACAATGGACTGCATGACCAATCCGTTTGCCGTTCTGTGCGTCATCGGCTCGTGTATTTCCCTCCAGCTCGGAGCCAGCCTCGCCATCCAGATTTTCCCCATTGGAGGCCCCTGGGGCACCGCCTCGCTACGCTTGCTTTTCGCCGCTGTGATTCTGCTCTTCATCGCGCGCCCGCGCGTGCGCGAGTGGAGCCGCGAGAAGTGGATCTCCGCCACCATTTTCGGCCTCACGCTGGGCCTGATGAATGGTTTTTTCTATGCCGGCATCGAGCTCGTCGCGCTGGGCCCGGCGGTCACCATCGAGTTTCTCGGCCCGCTGCTGCTGGCGGCGTGCCTCTCCCGCTCGCTTCGCGACGCCACCTGCGTCGCCCTCGCTCTCATCGGCATGGGTCTGCTGGGCTTGGACTCCTTCAACGGAGACCCTCTCGACCTGCGTGGGGTTTTCTTCTTGCTGTGCGCGGGTGCGATGTGGGCCGCCTATATCTTGGCCAGCAAGAAGGCGGGCGCTCTCTTTAGCGGCGCAGATGGATTGGCCGTGGCCTTCCTCATCGGCGGCCTCGTGCTCCTGCCTGTCGGAGTGCGCGGCGCGGTGGCTTTGGCCAGCGACCCAAACCTCCTATTGCTCGCCCTAGGCACGGGCGTGCTGGCCTCGCTCATCCCCTATTCGTTGGAGTTCATTGCGCTGCGCAGGCTCGCCCCCAACGTCTTTTCCATCCTGATCGCCCTGGAACCTGTCTTCGCCGCACTCTTTGGCTGGCTCCTACTCTCCCAGAATGCCTCCCAGCTTAAGCTGGCGGCTATCGGCCTGGTTGTGGTGGCCTCGGTGTTGCAAACCATGGTGCCGGCGCGCGGGCGCGTGGTATTCCGCAAGGTGGCGCTGCGTCCACGCCGTCTAAAGAAGCCCCGGCTGCCGTGGCACCCAAAACCGCGTGCCAGTGACTCTAACGCTACGGCCACTGAGGCCAGCGCCACGGCCACTGGAGCGGTGACATAAACTCCGCCCCGAGCTTTGTTGAGCGGAGCAGCGTTACAACGGGCGGGCTAGCGAACGGCCAAGCCCACCTTCTGGAAGGACTTCAGGTCCGTGTAGCCGCACTTGGCCATAGCGCGCTTGAGCCCACCGACCAGGTTGAGCTCACCCAGCGGCTCGTTGGACGGGCCGTGGAGCACGACCTCCAAGGAAGGCGCACCCGCTGAGGCATCCTCGGCGGCGCCAGAAGTTGCGTTGCCAGACGCATCAGCACCAGAAGCATCGGCGCCAAAAGTGCCGGTGCCCAAGAGGGCATCGGCCACGCCAACCGGCTCGATGATGCCGCGCGGGAAACGCGGGTGGCCGGCCGTGGACGGCCAGTACCAGCCCTTGCCGCCGGCTTCTGCCGCGCGGGCCAGGACCGGGCCCAGAACAACACCATCGGCGCCACAGGCAATGGCCTTGGCGATGTCTGCAGACGTGAAGATGTCGCCGTCGGCAAGCACGTGCACGTAGCGGCCGCCAGTCTCATCCAGGTAATCGCGGCGTGCGGCTGCAACATCCGCAATGGTCGTCGCCATGGGGATATCAATGCCCACGGTCTCCGGGTTGGTGTTCACGCCGGAGCCAACGATGATGCCAGCCGCGCCCGCGCGCATGAGGTGCAGCGCCGTGGTGTAATCCGCCACGCCGCCGGCAATCACCGGGGTATCCAGCGAGCCGATGAACTCCTTCAAGTTGAGCGGCTCGCCGCCAGTCTGCACGTGCTCGGCGGAAATCAGGGTGCCGTGGATGAACAGCAACTCCGCGCCGGCCTTAATAACCACGGGCGCCAGCTCGCGGGCACGCTGCGGGGAGACGCGCACGGCCACGGTCACGCCGGAATCGCGGACCTGCGCGATGCGCTCGGCCAGCAGTTCCTCGTTCAGGGGTGCTGCGTGCAGATCCTGCAGCGTCGACAAGTCACCGAAGTTCTCCGTCACGCGGGCAATCGCGCCCTCCAGGTCCTCGTGGCGGCCCCACAGGCCTTCCGCGTTGATAACGCCGAGGCCGCCCTGCTTGCCCATCTCGATAACGAACTCAGGCGTAGCCAGCGCATCAGTCGGCGCCGAGACGAACGGGACCTCAAAGGTATAGGCATCGATGTGCCACGAGGTGTCCACGTCCTTGGAGGAACGGGTGCGGCGAGTCGGCACCAGGGAAATCTGGTTCAAGTCATAGGTGCGGCGAGCCTCACGGCCCACGCCGATTTCTACGTAATCACGCATGATTAGTCCTTAGCGGTAGTTCGGAGCTTCGACGATCTGCTGAAGGTGGTGCGGGTGAGACTCCTTGAGGCCCGCAGCGGTGATCTGGACAAACTGCTTGGTCTTGAGCTCGGCCAGGGTGGCGGAGCCGGTATAGCCCATGGAGGCGCGCAGGCCGCCGACAATCTGGTGCACGATGGCATCGATATCACCGCGGAATGGCACGCGGCCCTCCACGCCTTCCGGAACCAGCTTGTCCTCGCTCTTAACGTCAGCCTGGAAGTAACGGTCCTTGGAGTAGGAACGCTTCTCACCCGTCAGGCCACGGCCCTGCATGGCGCCCATGGAGCCCATGCCACGGTAGCGCTTGTACTGCTTGCCTTGGACCACGACGATATCGCCCGGCGCCTCCGTGGTGCCGGCCAGCATGGAACCCAGCATGACGGTATCGGCGCCGGCCGCCAAGGCCTTGGCGACGTCACCAGAGTACTGCATACCGCCGTCACCAATAACCGGCACACCCGCCGGGCCTGCCACGGCGGCGGCCTCCATGATGGCGGTGATCTGCGGGGCACCCACGCCCGCCACGACGCGCGTGGTGCAAATGGAACCCGGGCCAATGCCGACCTTGATGGCGTCGGCGCCGGCCTCGATCATGTCGCGCGCCGCAGCACGGGTGGCCAGGTTGCCGCCGACGACGTCAACACGGTCGCCGAAGTCCTTCTGCACGCGGGAGACCATCTCCAGCACACGGTTGTTGTGGGCGTGGGCGGAGTCGACGACGAGGACATCCACGCCGGCGTCGACAAGCTGGCCCGCACGCTGGTAGGACTCCTCACCAGTGCCGATGCCCGCCGCCACGAGCAGGCGCCCAGAAGCATCCTTGGAAGCGTTGGGGAACTGCTCGGTCTTAACAAAGTCCTTGACAGTAATGAGACCGACGAGCCTGTTTGCATCGTCGACGATGGGCAGCTTCTCCACCTTGTTGGCGGACAGCAGCTCCAGCGCTTCCTCCTTGCTGACGCCTTCCTTGGCCACGACGAGCGGCATCGGCGTCATAATCTCGGAGACCTTGCGGGAGAAATCCGGCTCAAAGCGCATGTCACGGTTGGTGCAGATACCCACGAGGGTGCCCTGCTTGTCGACGACCGGCAGGCCCGAAATCCGGTACCGCGCGCACAGCGTGTCCACTTCGTCGATAGTCATGTCCGGGGTGGCCGTGACCGGGTCAGTCACCATACCGGATTCGGAACGTTTAACGATCTCTACTTGCTGAGCCTGCTCCTCTGCGGAAAGGTTGCGGTGCAGGACGCCGATGCCGCCCTGACGTGCCATGCCGATGGCCATGCGGGCCTCAGTCACGGTGTCCATCGCGGCGGAAGCCAGGGGCACGCCGAGGCGAATGTTGCGGGTAAACTGCGCCGAGGTATCCACCTCGGAGGGAACGACGTTGGATTCTGCCGGCAGCAGCAGAACATCATCAAAAGTTAGGCCGTAGAGTGCAATCTTGTCGGGGTTGTCTCCGCCGGTGTGGACGTGGCTCATGAGGGTGGGGCTCTCCTAAACTGACCAGATAATTGTATGCGGTAGCCCTCACTGTAGTGCGTGGACGCCCCGTAGTGGTAGCCGTGGGTATAGAAAAAAGTCTCTTTAGGGAATTGCCTTGCGCGCACGGAGTCAATAGGCTCGCAGACGTGAACTTTTTCGCCAACATGCCCCGCGATCCTTTCGCGGACGACCCGAACGACCCAGCTTCCTTCCTCGAGGAGGATGAGCACGTCGAGCCGCTGTCTGAGGAGGACCGTCTCGCCGTCATTCATGATCTGGCCATGGTCCAAGAGTTTGCGCGTGTTTTGAGCCCGCGCGGCATCGACGGCATCTTCTTTTTCTGCGAGGACTGCGAGGAAAACCACTTCTACGAGTGGGACATTATGGCCTCTAACATGCAGGCCACGCTGGCGGGCCAGCTCGCCCCCGTGCACGAGCCGGGCGCCGAGCCGGATCCGATGCGCTATGTTCCGTGGGATTATGCAGTGGGTTACCTCGACGGTATGGATTCGCGCTACTAGCGCGGTTACGCGGTAAAACTACCGCGCGTTAAACAAAAAGAACCTCTTTCCTCCTGCTGTGGGAGGGAAGAGGTTCTTCGTGGTTTTATTGCTGGAACTGCGGCGGCGGGAGCTGGCCGCTATCCCCAGCGCCATCCGAGTTGTCATTCTGCGGCGGCGTTGCCTGCTCTCCACCACCCGGCTGACTCGGCTCCGGCTGGCCCTGCGTCGGCGGCTCCAGTGGATTGCCTGCCGATACCGTGCGGGTCACCACGACGGTAGAGACCGCAGTCTCGGTCTGCGTGACGGTCTCCGGCTCCGGCGGCTTCTGCTCCTCTACAGGGGCGGGCTTCTCCACCGTCTGCGTCTGCGTCACCGTAGTGCGGGGCTGCTGCTTCGCCGCACTCGGGGACTCCGCCTCGCGTTCCCGCTTGGCCTGATCCACCATCTTCCGGGCTTCTTCAAGCAGCTGACGGGTGCCGTCCATGTCGCCCTCGGCGGAACGCCTCTCCATTTCATCGAGTGTTCCGGCAAGCTCGACCACAGACACATCGTGATCATCCGCGCCGAAGAGTGACTGGTTCACGCCATACAGCGGGGAACCCGGTCCGGCGTTGACCACCACAGCTCCGGTACCTGCGATGAGCAGCGTAGCTGCGGCCGCTCCAATGAGGCCGTGCATGAATGGCTTGCTCCGACGGCGACGTGCCGCGCCGAGGGAAATAACCTCCGGCTCCTCCTCCGCGCCTTCGATGAGAGGGGCTGGGGGCATCTGCTTTTCGACGTCCCCGCGCAGCTCCAGCAGAAGACCCGCCAACTCATCACCGCCATCGGAGGGATCCGTTCCTTCGGAGAGAGTGGTGAGGAATGCATCATCATCGACCAAAGGCTGCAGCTGCTCAGCGACACCCTGCTGAGGCTGGTCCTTTTTTGCCATGATGTCCTCCCTTCCTTATTAGAGAAATTTTAATTTGTCGGTGCCAAGTACCGATGGCTCACTGCTAGCTCTGGGCTAGCCCAACTACTGGTTCACGCTGCTGGTTCACGACGTCTCGTGCGAATCGAGGGATTTGCGCAATTGCGCAAGTGCACGATGTTGCGCCACGCGGACTGCGCCAGGGGTAGACTCCACAATTTCCGCAGTCTCCTCTGCCGACAGCCCCACGAACACACGCAAGATGATAATGTCCCGGGCCTTGTCACTTAACGTATCGAGCATTGCCCGCACTCTGTTACTACCGTCTACTTCAAGGGCTGATTCTTCGGGGGTAGCGTCCTGAGCGGCGTCTTCTGGAAGGTCTTCCGTCGGGTGTGTGTGGTCGCGACTGAGGGCCCGGTGAGCGTCAGTCACCTTGTGGGCGGCGATGCCATACACATAGGCCATAAACGGGCGGCCCTTGTCCTTGTACGTGCCAATCGACGTCGCCACCGCCAAGCAAATCTCTTGTGCCACATCTTCTGCCGTGGGCTGGCGGTGGCCGCCAATGCGTGCGCGGCAATAGCGCAGGACCTGTGGGTGAATGATGCGCATGATGCGCTGCAAGGCACGGCGGCTACCGTCGACGGCTAGCGGAACGAGGTCTGCTAGTTCCTTATCGCTGTCGCGCTTCGCCGCTGTTGAGGAGCCGCCTGCGCCTGTAGCATGTGTAGCCACTGCCATCCTTGCTCTTCTGCTTGTGCTCTTCTGCCTAAAGTCTTTTTCTTAATGAATGCGTTTGATTCATTACTACATATTCTGCATGAACATCATGTCATAACCTTTTGGCGAAACCCGAAACGACGGGTCCATTCCCCAGCCTTTGAGCTGTGATGAAAAAGTTCATTCATCGTTCATCTTAACCTTCAATGCAGGTCATACCGGGTAAAAGTGAGGCATTTCGACTAGTTACACCTGCATGTCAGCAATGCTTAACGCGCCGTTCACCAAGGGAAGACACACTTCGATCTCGTCTTACTTCGCCCTAGCGCTCACGGGACTATCACCCTGTGTTGGGTCGCGCTCTCAGCACGCCTTGAGCTTGGGCACTCTATCTTTGACGAATAAGGAGAATCGAACGTGTCTCAGCCTTTCCTGCTCCCCGGGCCCAATACGGACTTTTGGGATTGGCAGCTACACGGCGCATGCCGTGGGGAAAACTCTGACGTGTTCTACCACCCAGACGGCGAGCGCGGCCGCGCCCGCGCCCAGCGCGAGAACCGCGCCAAGGCTATTTGCCACACCTGCCCAGTCATCGAGATGTGCCGCGAACACGCCCTCGCATCCGGCGAGCCCTATGGCGTGTGGGGCGGCATGAGCGAATCCGAGCGCGTCGTTGCCTTGCGCTCGCGCCGCCCCCACGCGACCGTCGGCGCCTAGTCCGCTCCTTCTTCCTCCCGCTCCCCTAGCGTCAGCCGGTTTTACAGGGCCTGCGCTAGGTAGCGGGCGGTCAGCGTGTCCGTTTCTAAGAACTCGCGCGGCGAGCAGGCCGCCACAACCTCGCCACCGGCTGAGCCCGCGCCAGGACCGAGATCAATGATGTGATCGGCGTGCGCCAGGACGGCGCGGTGGTGTTCGACGCAGATGAGGGTTAGGTGGGCGTCGACAAGCGTGTCAAAAAGACGCAGCAAGGTGTCGATGTCTTTGTGATGCAGGCCCACGGTGGGCTCATCGAGCACGATGATGTCCGCAGTCGCCTTCCGGTCGCACAACCGCACCGCCAGCTTCAGCCGCTGGCGCTCGCCGCCGGAGAGCGTCGAGAGCGGCTGCCCCAAAGTCAGGTAGCCCAACCCCAAATCCAGGGCCGCCTCCAACCCGCGTAGCGGGGCCACGGCAAGGGGTGAGTTGATGGTGCGGAGCCATGCGGCGGCGTCGGCAAGCTCCATGTCGCAGACGTCCGCGATGGAGACGCCATTGAAGTGAAGTAGGACTCGCGCGCGTGCTGCGCCAAGCGCGTGCCGTGGCACTCCGGGCAATCTACAAAGACCACTGCGTGCTGGACAAAGGCAAGCACGTGCCTGTAGGGACTACTCAACACGTTCGTCTTCAGGCGCGTAACCAGCCCCATGTAACTCATGTTGACGCCGCCGACCTTGACCTTGATCTCGGCCTCATAGAGATCACGCTTCTGGACCGGCACGTCGGCCGGATACAGCCCGGACTCGGCGTAGGCGCGCCACATCCACGAGCCGACCTTCATGCCGGGGTAAATGATGGCGCCGTCGTTGAGGGGCAAGGGCTCCCCCGCCCCAGACACGGCGAAGGCCCGGCGCCCCGCGAGGGATGCGGGCGACGGGCCTTCCTTGCGGCTACGCGGGAATTCCTTATGGCTATGTGGGAATTCCTTATGGCTATGTGGGAAGCTCCTGCTTCCCACGCGCACTTGCTAGTGCGCGTGCGCGTGCGCAGCCTGTGCCGGCTCTTCCTCGGCGGGCTTCTCCACAACGGAAGCCTCGGTGGTGAGCACCATGCGGGCCACGGAAGCGGCGTTGACCACGGCGGAGTGGGTGACCTTCACCGGGTCGATGATGCCCTGCTCGAGCAGGTTGCCGTACTCCAGGGTGGCGGCGTTGAAGCCCTCGCCGTTGGCCTTCTCGGCAACGTGGGCGACCACGACGGATCCGTCCAGGCCTGCGTTCTCGGCGATCCAGTAGGCCGGGCGGGTCAGCGCGCGAGCCACCGCCAGCACACCAATCTTGGCCTCACCCTCGAAGCCCTCGGCGAAAGCCTCGAGCTCCTGGGAGATCTGGACCAGCGCGGAGCCGCCGCCAGCAATGACGCCCTCTTCAACGGCCGCGCGGGCGGCGTTGATGGCGTCCTCGACGCGCAGCTTGCGCTCGTTGACCTCGGTCTCGGTAGCAGCGCCAACGCGGATGACGGCAACGCCACCGGACAGTTTGGCCAAACGCTCCTCGAGCTTCTCCTTATCCCAGGTGGAATCGGTGCGCTCGATCTCGCGGCGGATCTGCTCGCGGCGCTCCTCGACGGCCTCAGCGGTACCGGCACCATCCACAATCACGGTGTCCTCCTTGGACACGGTGACGCGGCGGGCAGAACCGAGAACCTCCGGGCCGACCTCCTTGAGGTTGATGCCAACCTCCGGGTCGACGACGGTAGCACCGGTAACCACAGCCAGATCATCCATGAAGCCCTTGCGGCGCTCACCGAAGTACGGGGACTTCACGGCGGCAACCTTGAGGACCTTGCGGATGGAGTTCACCACGAGCGCCTGCAGCGGCTCGCCCTCGATGTCCTCAGCGATGATCAGCGTCGGGCGCGAGGACTCCGCGATCTTCTCCAGCAGCGGCAGGAAGTCCGGCAGGGAGGAGATCTTGTTGCGGACGAGGAGAATGGCGGCGTCGTCAAGCACGGCGTTGTAGGTCTCCTCCTCCGTCGCGAAATACGGGGAGAGGTAGCCCTTGTCGAAGGAAATGCCCTCGGTGACGTCCACGGTGGACTCGATGGTCTGGGACTCCTCGACGGTGACGACGCCGTCCTTGCCCACCTTGTCCATCGCGCCGGCGACCATCTCGCCGACCTCCGCATCGCGGGAGGACACGGTGGCAACCTGGGAGACCTCCGCGGAGGAGTTCACCGGGGTGGCGCGCTTCTTGAGCTCCTCGACGACCTTCTCAGCCGCCGCGGCGATGCCCTTGTTCAGCTCAATGGGGTTAGCGCCGGCGGCAACGTTGCGCAAACCTTCAAAGACGAGCGCCTGGGCCAGCAAGGTGGCGGTGGTGGTGCCGTCACCGGCGATGTCGTTGGTCTTGACGGCCACGGACTTCACCAGCTGGGCGCCAAGGTTCTCAAACGGATCATCGAGGTCGATGTCGCGGGCGATGGTGACGCCGTCATTCGTGACGGTCGGGCCACCGAAAGCCTTGGACAGCACGACGTTGCGGCCGCGCGGGCCGAGGGTGACCTTGACGGCGTCGGCCAGCGTGTCTACACCGCGCTGGATGCCCTCGCGGGCCTCCTGGTCAAATGCAATCAGCTTTGGCATAGGGTTAATCGCCTACTTTTACTTCTCGATGACTGCGAGCAGGTCGCGAGCGGACAGCAGGAGGTACTCCTGGCCGTCGTACTTCAGCTCGGTGCCGCCGTACTTGGAGAAGATGACGGTGTCGCCCTCGTTGACGCCAACCGGGACGACCTCGCCCTTGTCGTTGGTGCGGCCCGGGCCGACAGCGACGACGGTGGCCTCCTGCGGCTTCTCCTTCGCGGAGTCCGGGATAACCAGGCCGGATGCAGTGGTGGTCTCAGCTTCAACGATCTGGACGAGGACCTTGTCCTCCAGCGGCTTAATGTTTGCCATGATGATTTCCTCCAAAGTGTTCCTAGTGCGCGTCCACGTGGACGCGCGCGTGCCGGTTGTGGGTGTCCAGCACAGCCGTCGTCGCGGGTGAACAACTGTGGGTCAAAACAACCTGCCTAGCACTCTACCCTCGCGACTGCTAGCCCTCAACGTTGTGGGCCGCTAACCCGTTCGCCCTCCGCGAACGACGCGGCTCGGGTGTGTACAAAGCCGGCCAACGCCAGCTTGACGACGCCCAGGGCAATAAACATTGCGCCGAATATTACGGCGAAGGACGGCCACCACAACTCCTCTACCAGCGTTCGACCGAAGGAAGCCTGTGGGGTGAGCAGGTGCTGGAGGGGCAGGAGCGTCGCCAAACACAGCGCCCAGACCACGCCGGCCGCAGTCAGGGTGAGGCACGCCGCCTCCCCCACTTGCACGCGCGCCCAGGCCGAGGGGGCGGCGCCCGCCAAGGTGAGGCCACGAATATCGGCCGCGATGCGCCCGTGCATAAGCAGCGAGGTAAGCACGGCGCCCACGATGCTAGGTGCGAAGACTGGACCCAAAAGGGCGAGGAAGGCCTGCCACGAGGACAGGGTGCCTCCGGCGCCTGCGTCGTTCCCAAAGCGCAGGCCCGAGCCGACGGCGACGATAAAGCCGCCGACGAGCACCCACGGCACGATGTGCGGGGTGGAAAAGCTTCGGCGCACGCGCACATTAGCCCCAGCGATGCCGGCCGCGCGGGTCCATTGATCCAGGACGGGCATAAGCCAGGGCAAAAAGAGCGCGACAAGGATGACCAAGCCCATCTCGGCCGAGAGGAGGTCGCCGGGATCATCAATGTGTAGGCATCCATAGACCGTACTGCCGACAGCAACGGACGCGAGCAGGAATTTCACCATGAGCCACGCCGGGTGTGCGGTGGCGTGCGGCCGAAAGACTCGGCGCAGTGGAGGCAGCGCTCCGACTAGGGCCGCGGACATGCAGACAACTATCGCAATACCAACGACCTGGCCTGTAATCGCAATGTCTGGCAAAGGGATGCCGTCGCTGCGCAGGGCGCGCACGCACGGCGCGAGCAGTGGACGGGCCGGCAGCACACCAAGAAATCCGGCGGCCGCGCTGACCACCGCGACTTGGCCCAGAATGAAAATCAGGATCATCCACCCAGGCATGCCCACCATGCGCCAGGAACGGTAGACCGGCTCGCGCTCAGCGATGATAAGGCGCATCTGCGAGAGCGTCACCAGCACTACCACGCACAGTGACATGCCCAGCACTGTGCCGCCCAGAGGCCCAGCGGGGTTTTCTTCGGCTCCGGGGGAAGCGACCAGCATGGCTAGCGCTAGGGTGCACGAGGTGGAAGACACCACCAGGGTCAGCGCTACGGCCAGCCACGATAGCCAATTGGACTGTAAGTCCTTAAGCCACACCAGCATGGGCCACCTCCTCCAAGGAAATGACCCGGTCGGCCGCCTCGGCGGCAAGGTGCGAGTGAGTCACCATGATCACGCTGGCTCCATCGCGGGCAACGGCGTGAAGGTGGGAAAGGACGGTGGAAGCGGTGGCGTCGTCAAGCGCGCCCGTGGGCTCGTCAGCGAAGATATAGGGCGCTTGGGCCAGCAATGCCCGGGCGACAGCCACGCGTTGCTGCTGCCCACCAGAAAGCTGTGCGGGCAGGCGGCTCTCCAATCCAGCGAGACCGAGCGAATCGAAGACCTCTGCCACACGGCCGCGTGCAGGGCGCCGGCCGGAAAAGCGCGCCGTCAAGGTGGCATTGCGTTGCGCGTTGAGGGATTCCAGCAGGTTGTAGTCTTGGAATACAAATGCACGCTGCTTGCGCCCCGGCGCGTTGACTCGGCCGGAAGTGGGCTTATCGAGCCCGGATAACAGGTTCAGGAGCGTGGTTTTGCCGCTTCCCGATGGCCCCATGATGGCAACGAATTCGCCTGGGGCGATAGACACATTGACGCGATTGAGCACGGTGCGGCGGCCGTAGCGCTTACTAAGGTTTTCTGCTTTTAACATGCCTTTGATTCCACTCGGCCACGCACAACAATGACATGGGGCGGGCTGCCCGAAAAATGGTGGAGCTAGCTCCACTGCCCTTCCACCGGCATGGCGGATAGGGTCGAAGACTATGCGAACCTTCAAAGCCTGTGCGTGGAGCCTCCTCCTCGGCATGCTGTGTATCCCAACCTTGGTGATTTCGGTGCTGATGCTGCCGTGGATCCCGTTGGTGGGTCGCGCCGCGGAACTTGTCGGCCGGTTGGGCGCGCAGTGGATGGGCGTGGAAATTCCACCCCGGCGCGCAGATCGATGGTTTGATTGGCAGCAGTTCTATCACCTCGTGTTGCAGTTATTGATTTCGACTGCATGCTTTACCGCGTGGACGGCCCTGGGTTTCACAGCGGGTGTGCTAGCGATAGCGCCATTCGTACCTAAGGCCGAGTTCTCCGTTGGCGAGTGGTCCACCTCCAACCGACCGCTTATTTTCTTAACCTGCTGGCTGGCTGCTCTGTTGCTTGTGTTGTTACTGGTAGGTCTCAACCGCCTCTTGGTCTCAGCGTCGGTCTCGCTGACCCGACTGGCATTGAGTCCTTCGGCCGAGGAAATGGCGGCCTCGCGTGCCACGCTTATCGATGCCTTCTCCGGCGAGCGCCGCCGCATCGAACGCGAACTGCACGATGGCCCGCAGCAGTACCTCACTGCGCTCAAGCTCAACTTGGCCGCGGCAAAACTACAAGCCCCGCCCCAGGCACAGCAGGCCTTGACTGACGCAGAACATAATGCCTCTTTGGCTCTGGCTTCATTGCGGGCGACAGTGCGTGGCATTGCGCCGCAGGTGCTTTTCGACGACGGGCTTATCCCCGCCCTCGACGAGTTACTCGCCCATTCCGGGCTTGAGACCACACTTCGCGTAGAGGGCGCTGAGAGCTCGATAGACGAGACCACAGCACTGCTGGCCTATCATGCAGTCGCCGAGGCGCTCACAAACGCCTCTAAACACGGCGCAGCCACCGAAGCCGTGGTAACGGTCGCTTTTAGGGATATGCTGCGCCTAGAAATCGTAGATAATGGCATGGGCCCCACGGCCAAAGAGCCGGACGGTGAGAGTGCAGCTGTGGGTTCGGGCACGGGCCTCGCCGGGCTGCGTGAGCGTGCTGCTGCACTCGGCGGCACAGTAACCTTTGGTGCTGATAGCACCAATGCTACGGGTAAAGGCGGCGGCCAGCTGCTGGTCAAACTACCGCTGAAGGAGGCGGAATGAAGTTACTACTCGCAGAAGATTCCGCGCTCCTGCGCGCGGGTCTGGAGCAACTACTCGGTGCTCTCGGTCATAGCGTCACGGCGGTCACAGATGCCGAAGCACTGCGCGCCATCGCAGTGCAGGAAGACTTCGACCTCATTATCAGCGATGTGCGCATGCCGCCCACGATGACCGATGACGGGCTTCAAGCCGTGCACGATCTGCGGGCAGCCGACCCCACCCAACCCGTGGTGGTGCTGAGCCAATACGTAGCGGCAAGCTATCTCGACCGCCTCCTGGAGCACGGCGGATTCGGGTACCTACTCAAGGAGCGCGTTTCTGATGTTGAAGAATTCGTGCGCACGCTTGACGATGTCGCCCGCGGCGGCACCGTGGTGGACCCAGAGGTGGTCACGGCGCTGCTTTCTGCAAGGCACACTGGTCTAGCCCGGCTCACCGCTCGCGAGCGGGAAGTACTGGGGCTTATGGCCCAAGGATTGAGCAATAAAGACATTGAAGACACGCTCGTCCTTACCTCCGGAGCAGTAAGCAAGCATGTCTCCAGTGTATTTATAAAGCTCGGGTTTCGACCCGAGGACTCCAACCGGCGGGTGAAGGCCGTATTGGCATGGCTGCGCCACACCGAGCGCTAGAAAAGCGCTGAGGCCCTACAAACAAGGGCTGGAATTAGACCTGCCGGTGGGAGTTCAGCACAGCCGCGCGCCACAGCTGGTACTCCTCCGGGTTGTCCTCGTGGTAGTTCTTCACCGCGCGGATGCCGTGCTCCACGGCCTCGGCGACCTCGTCGATGTTCTTGTCGTCACCGTCGGCAGCAACGAAGATAACCGGACCGCAGATGGAACGGATTGGGTCCTGCAAGAAGGCGGAATTGCCGGTCGCAGCTGCATTGCGCGCCAGGGAAGCCACCGGGTTCGGGTCGGCGCCTTCAGCCTTGGCGTTCGGGTTAAACAGCGCCGCGTAGGTCTGGCCATCATCCTGGAAGGCCACAGAGACACGATCCTCGGTGGTGCCGCCGAGGAATTGATTTGCGTGCTCGAGCTCAAACTCGATGGTGCGGCGGGACAGATCGGGGTTAACGAGGAATCCAGTGGTCATAACGGTGTGAGCTCCTTGTGTGTGAGCCGGACGATTATCGGTCATCACACTACCGGAACCCTGGGGGTTGCGCATCCGCTAGCGCGCGGCGGCCACGAGCGGCACTTCCACCTCAAGCTGCGTATCGGTCCCGCATGCCAGGCCGGAGGGTTCTGCGCCTTCGTGAATGAGCTGGGCGGCCACCGCCGCGATCATCACGCCGTTGTCGGTGCACAGCTTGAAGCGCGGCACACGCAGCTCGATTCCCGCGGATTCGCAGCGCTTCGCCGCCAGAGCCCGCAGCCGCGAATTCGCCGCCACGCCACCGCCGAGCAGCAGTACCTTGGCGCCAGTGTCCTGGCAGGCGCGCACAGCCTTGACGGTCAGCACATCAGCCACCGCCTCCTGGAAGGAGGCACACAGGTCCTCAACCTGGACCGTCGCGCCCTCGCGCTCGGCTTTTTCCACGTGGCGCGCTACTGCCGTTTTGAGGCCGGAAAAGGAGAAGTTGTGGCGGTTGGGCCCGCGCAGGTCCTCGGCCTTGGACAAACCACGCGGCAAATCGATGGTGGGCTCTCCTTGGGCGGCCAGCTTATCGATGACCGGCCCTCCCGGATACCCCAGCCCTAGGAGGCGGGAGACTTTGTCGTAGGCTTCGCCGGCGGCGTCGTCAAGCGTGGTGCCCAGTTCCTTCATGGGCTTGCCCACGGCTTCGACCTCGAGCAGCTGGGTGTGGCCACCGGAGACGAGCAGCGCCACCGAGTGCGGAAGCTCCTCGCCCTCCAGGTTGGCCACCGCGACGTGCCCGCCGAGGTGGTTGACGCCGTAGAAGGGCACGCCCCACGCGGAGGCGAAGGCCTTGGCTGCCGACGCCCCGACGAGGAGCGCGCCGGCCAGTCCCGGCCCCACGGTGGCGGCCACCGCATCGGGCTTCTCGACGCCCGCCTCCTCCAACGCCGCCTTCATCACCTGCGGCATGGCTTCGAGGTGAGCGCGGGAGGCAATCTCCGGCACCACGCCGCCGAAGCGGGCGTGCTGCTCCATGGAGGAGGCGACGACGTCGGCGCGGATCTCCATGTGGCCGTTATCAGACAGCTCGATGATGCCCACGCCGGTTTCGTCGCAGGAGGACTCGATGCCGAGGATTAACATCTCTCACTCTTTCGTGGTCGGTACATGGTGTGGGCGTCCGCGCCGGAGGGCTGGTAGTAATTGCGGCGCAGGCCGTTAATGACAAAATCATAAGCCTCATAGAGGCGAATGGCCGGATCGTTGCCCACGCGCACTTCGAGGAAGATGGGCGCATCGTGGGAATCTGCAAGCTCGACGATGGCGTCCATCATCAGCCGCGCGATGCCCTGCCGTTGGGCTGCGGGGTCGACGCCGATGGTGCGGATTTCGAACTCCGGCCAGGCAGCGGGTCCCATCCGCCCCACGCCGGCGTAACCGAGAACTTCCACGCGGTTGTCGTTATGGTCATCGCGGTTGTCGTTATGGTCATCGCGGTTGACATTCATGTCAACCGCCCAGTACGTGGTGTGCCCCGCCGCAATTTCCTGCTCGAAGGCTCGCGCCTGCCATGGGCTTTCGCCGGGGAAAAGGACCTTCTCTAACTCGGCACAGCGCGACGCGTCCGCAGACGTTAGTGGCCGCAGCCTCATGATGCCGGTGTCTCCTCGTTGCCGCCGACCAAGGCGGCCGAGCGCGGCTTGGCCTTCGGCTCCACGGCATCGGGGCGGCGTAGGTAGAGCGGGACGAGCGGCTCGGGTTCAGCGGACAAGTCAGCGCAGGCAACCAAACCCTCTGCGCGCGGGGTAGCCCACTCGCTGGGAAGGTCAGCGATGTCCTCCGGCAAACGTGGAGCAATAGATTCTGGGAAAACCAGAAGCGCACTCGCTGGGCTCGCGAGTCCGGCGGCGCTCAGATCAAGGGTTTCCGGCTTCGATACGTTGGGGCCGCTACGGCGCTCGCCGTCCACATAGGTGGCCCAGTAGACCTCTTTGCGGCGAGCGTCGATAGCCACCAGCCACTCCCCCGTGCGCCCGTGCGCGATGGCGTCCAAGGTGCACACACCATGTACCGGCAGGTGAAGGGCCACTCCCAGGGCGGAAGCGGTTGCCATGCCCACGCGCAGGCCGGTGAACGGTCCGGGCCCCGTGCCGACAACGATGGCGGAGAGGTCGGCATAGGTCAGAGAGGCGTCGGCAAGCAGCTCTTCGATGGTAGGGATGAGCTGCTCGTTGTGGGCGCGCGTACCACTGATGACGCGGTCGATGCTCTCCCCGGTGTCGGTGTCAACGATGCCCGTGACCAGATCCGTGGTGGCGGTATCGAGTGCGAGAACCTTCATTAGCCCACGAACTGCCAGGCAGGAGCGTCCTCATTGTCAGCACCCTGCTGCAACATCTGGTCATCACCGCGCAGGAACTGCAGCGGCTCGCCAGGCTGAATGCCGCGCAGCGGCGGAGCGTCCTGGCCCTGGGCCTTGGCCATCTCTACCTGCTCGAGGACGCCGGAGCAGAGATCCACCTGGGAGCGGTTCAGCTTCTCCACCTGATACTCCTGATTGACGCTGACGGTGACAAAGTAGTTCTCATCCTCCGCCACCTTGCCGTCGACGAAGTCGATACCGGCGACATCCACGCCGCCTTCCCCAAGCTGCTGCTCCGTAGCACCCGGGCAGACGACGAGACCGGCAATCCAATCCTGGCCGTAGACGTCGGGGACCAAGAGCGCGGAGAAGCTCAGGTTCTTCGGATACGTGTCCAAGGCTTCACCCAACGTCGAGGAAGGCTCCTCCGGCGAACGGGTCATGGACAGCGCGATGAGCAAGCCAAGGACGATGGCAAAGCCGCCGATGACGACGGTCGTGATGAATTGGCCGATTTTATTCATGGGGATGTGCTCCTAATAATAGGGAGTTCCGTACGGGGATATCCTACGCGACCGCCCTACCGCGGCCCTGACTGGCCCTTCCGGCACCGAAAAGGGATCAAACGATCAGCAGTGCCAGGACCTGGCACATGAGGATCTTGCCGATCATCGCCGTGGGGTACACGGTGGCATAGCCGCGCTCTGCCAGCTGGGTTCCGGTCTGGGGGTTGAGGTAGGCCATGATCGCCGGGTTCGTGGTCATACCCGCGGCGATGCCCATCGACTCATCAAACTTCAGGCGCAGCACCAGCATCGATACCGCGACGATGCCGATGGCGGAAACCAGCGACAGCACAATGCCCACGCCCATGTACTTCAGGGAGGTCGGATCCGACAGCGCATCACGGAACTGGCCGCCTGCCGACGTACCCACGCCCGCCAAGAACAAGGTCAGGCCCAGCGTGGAGATTGTCTGCTTGGCGTGGAAAGGAAGCTGCCAGTTAATCGGGCCCGAGCGGCCCAGCGCACCCAGGATGAGGCCGACGACGATGGGGCCGCCGCCGAAGCCGAAGGAGAGCGTCGTGCCACCTGGCAGCGGAATCGGGATAGCGCCGAAGAGCAGACCAATGAAGAGGCCAAGAGCAAAGGGAAAGAGATCGACGTTGCCGAGTTTGGCTTCGGAGTCGCCGAGGAAACGGCGGACGTCGTCAAGCCTGCCCGGCGCGGTGATAACGCGCACGCGGTCCGAGTAATGCAGGACGGTTTCCTCGTTCGGCACGACATCCGAGTCACCGCGGCGCACGCGCGCGATGAGGAAGCCCTCCTTGACCGTGTCCAAGTCCTTGAGCTGGTAGCCCGCAACGCGTGGGCTGGACACGGTCAGGCGGCGGTAGACCAGGCCATCCTCCTCGTGGAGGTTGAGGTGGATCTCCTCACCGAGCTGGGAGATCGCGCTATCAAGCGCTGGTGCCGTGCCGTTGAGCAAGAGCTCCATGCCCGCGCGCAGCGGCAGCTCCGGATAGGCCAGGTTGTGGTTGTGCGGATTGTTGACGTGGCGGGTAGCGATGACGCGCTCGCCAGTCACCTCCTGCAGCTCCCCTACCGTTGCGTCGAAGTCGCGAGTCAGGCGCACTGCCCGCCACTCCAGCGGCTCCGCAATCATGCCCTCGGCGCGGGCGTCCTCAACGTGGTTCACGCGCAGCATCTTCGCGCCGATGGCGGCCACCAGAATGGTTCCGATGATGCAGCCAGGGTAAGCCAAGGAATAGCCCACCACCGGGGTGCTGTCGCCGCCCAGGGCTTCGACGACCGCTGCCATACCCGGCGTCGAGCTTAGCGATCCCGCGAGCGTGCCGACGCTAATCGCCGGGTCCAGGTCAAACATGCGCATCGCCAGGGTTGTCAGCCCCGCGAGAAGGAAGAAGAAGACGATGACCACCATGGACATCTTCCATCCTCGCCGGCGGAAATCTTCGAAGAAGCTGCGGCCGAAGTTCAGGCCGATGACGTAGACGAAGATGGCCAGGCCAAATTGATACACGAAGGCCGGGACCACGATGTCCGGGTTGGCAGCGGACAGTCCCAGGGCCACGAACATCGCGGCGGCGGCGCCGAGCGAGATGCCGAAGACATTGATCTTGCCCACGGCCAGTCCCACCGCCATGATCAGAAAGAGCGTCAGCAGGGGCTGTTCAGCAAGAAAAGCCAGCACGTTAATTCACCCATTTCCATGTAAATACGCGGACGTCATCATCCGAATCGCGGTTGATTCTCACAGCAAGATACGCGTCAGAAAGCCGCTCCATGAAGCCCCCGCCCCACTCGGCGACGACGACAGCATCCTCTATTTCGGTGTCCAAGTCTAGACTGTCCAGCTCCCCCAACGGATCCTCAGAATGATCAAGGAGGCGGTAGGCATCCACGTGCACCAACGTCGGCCCGCCTACGCGGGAAGGGTGCTCGCGGGCGATGACAAAGGTCGGCGACGTCACCCGCCCCTTCACCTGCATTCCCCGGGCAATGCCCTGCGTAAAGGTGGTTTTCCCGGCACCTAAAGGGCCGTCGAGGATAACCAGGTCCCCGGCCTCCAGAGCCGCACCTAACTCCTCGCCGAGGGCCTGGGCGTGCTCCGGTGTGGCTGCCTCGCGGCGTCCTTCGTGTGGAAAATCACTGCGCATCGCTAGCTCCTTCGCGGTATGTACGCTCGGTGCGCCCTGTGGGGCGGCACACCACTTCATAGTTGATGGTCCCGGTTGCCTCAGCCAATTCTGTGGCGCTCATACCGCCGCGCCCGAAGATAACGGCGGTGTCCCCGGCACGCACTCCGTGGGGGTTAGAGCCGAGGTCGACGACAATCTGGTCCATACAGACCCGTCCCACCTGCGGGTAGAGCTCACCACCAATGCCTACCTGGAGCGCCCCCTGAAAGGCGCGCGGCAGGCCATCGGCATAACCCACGCTGACGGTGGCGAGCTCGCGCTCACTCTCCGCGGTCCAGGTCAGTCCGTAGCAGGTGGACTCCCCCGCCGAAATCGGCTTCACTGCGACGACGGACGCCTCCCACGTCATGGCAGGCTCCAGCCCATGGTCGAGCCCAGCGACTGGTTCAAGCCCATACAGGGCCAGTCCGACGCGCACCTGCTCAAAACGAGCCGAGGGGCGCGTCAACGCCGCGGGCGAGTTCGCCAGGTGGTTCAGCGGACACTCCAGCCCCACCTCACGGGCGAGTGCTAGGGCCTGGCGGAACTCCGATTCCTGATGATCATTGTGCGGGTGCTCCGGCTCGTCCGCACAAGCAAAGTGGGACATGAGGCCTAGGACGGTGATGTGGGGGGCGTCGGCAAGCAGGCGAAAGGTCTCCTCCCACGCATGCTTGTCGACGCCCGATCGGTGCATCCCCGTCTCCACCATCACGAAGACTTCGGTGGGGGTCTCGGCGGCGATGAGTGCTCGGGCGTGCGCCAGCGAAGGGATGCCGATCTGGATCTCAGCGGCAAGGGCTGGGGCGAGGTCCTCCGTCGGCTCCCACAGCCAGGCAGCGATGGGGAGAGTATCAATCACCTTCCGCAAGGCCACCGCCTCAGCCAAGGTGGCCACCCCGAAGGCATCCGCCCCAGCTTGCGCCATCACCGGGGCGCAGCGCTCGATGCCGTGGCCATAGGCATCCGCCTTGACCACGCACATGAGGCGGGCCGGGGCCACCGCCTCCTTCACGCGGGCAACATTGTGGGCAATAGCGTTGAGGTCAACGGTGGTTTTCAACATGCCCACTATTGTGCCACTTGGTGTTACCGCGCTATTCGACGGTCACCGACTTCGCCAGGTTGCGCGGCTGGTCCACGTCGTAGCCCTTGGCGGTGGCTACACCGCAGGCGAAAATCTGCAGCGGAACAGTAGCCAGCAGCGGCTGCATCAGGGTCGGCGCCTGCGGGATGCGGATGATGTGGTTGGCGTAGGCCTCGACGGCCTCGTCGCCCTCCTCCGCGATGACGATGGTGATGGCACCGCGGGCACGGATCTCCTGGATGTTGGAGACGACCTTGGCATGCAGGGAATCGCGGCCACGCGGGGAAGGCACGATGACGAAGACCGGCTGGCCTTCCTCAATCAGCGCGATGGGGCCGTGCTTGAGCTCACCGGCGGCGAAGCCCTCCGCGTGCAGGTAGGCAATCTCCTTGAGCTTGAGCGCGCCCTCCAGCGCAACCGGGAAGCCGACGTGGCGGCCCAGAAAGAGCACCGACTTGGCGTTCTCCATGGCATTGGCCAGGTCATAGACCTGCTGCTCGTTGTCGATGATTGCCTGAACCTTATCGGGCATATCACGCAGATCCTCGAGGACGGAGTTGACCTCATCGGAGAACATGTTGCCGCGCAGACGTGCCAGGTAGAGGCCCAGCAGGTAGGTCGCGGTGATCTGCGCCAGGAAGGCCTTGGTGGAGGCCACAGCGATCTCCGGTCCGGCGTGGGTGTACAAGGCGGCGTCGGACTCGCGCGGGATGGAGGAACCCTGGGTGTTGCAGATGGCAATCACCTTGGCGCCCTGCTGGCGGGCGTGGCGCACTGCCATAAGCGTATCCATGGTCTCGCCCGACTGGGACAGGGCCACAACCAAGGTCTTTTCGTTAACGATCGGATCGCGGTAGCGGAATTCGTGGGCCAGCTCCACCTCACAGGGGATGCGGCACCAGTGCTCGATGGCGTAGCGTGCGACGTGTCCAGCGTAGGCGGCAGTGCCGCAGGCGATGACAATGATCTTATCGATGGACTTCAGCACCGACTCATCGATGCGGATCTCATCGAGGATCAGGTTGCCGGTCTCGTCGAGGCGGCCCAGCAGCGTATCGCGCACGGCTGCCGGCTGGTCGTGGATTTCCTTCTCCATGAAGGAGTTGAAGCCACCCTTTTCGGCAGCGGCGGCATCCCACTTGATCTCGAAAGGCTTGCCCTGGGCGGGGTTGCCCTCATAGTCGGTGATTTCGATGTCATCCGCGGTGATGGTCACGACCTGGTCGTTGTCCATCTCCACGGCGGACTTGGTGTAGTCGATGAAGCCGGAGACGTCCGAACCCAGGAAGTTCTCTCCCTCACCCAGTCCGATGACCAGCGGCGAATCGCGGCGCGCAGCCACGATGCGGTCCGCCTGCTCGGTGTGAATAGCCAAGAGGGTGAACGCGCCCTCCAGGCGCTTACCGGTCAGTTGCATGGCCTTGGTGAGGTCACCGCCGGCCTCATTGTGGAACACATCTGCCAGAAGGGTGGCGGCTACCTCGGTGTCGGTCTCGGACACGAAGTTGTGTCCCTTGCCCTCCAGCTCGCTCTTGAGCTCAGCGAAGTTCTCAATAATGCCGTTGTGCACGACGGCGAGCTTGCCGCCATCCACCACGTGCGGGTGGGCGTTCAGATCGGTCGGGCCACCGTGAGTAGCCCAGCGGGTGTGGCCGATGCCCAGGACGGAATCCTTCAGCGGACGCGCAGCGATTTCAGCTTCCAGCGCAGCGACCTTTCCGGCCTTCTTGCGCCAGCCAATCTCGCCATCGGCGTACATTGCGACGCCTGCTGAGTCATAGCCGCGATACTCCAGTCGGCGCAGGCCCTCCAGCACAACGTCTAGGGCGTAGTAATCATGGTCTCCAGAAACGGGACCTACATATCCAACAATTCCACACATATTTATTGAGCCTACCTCACCGATTCACGTGCAAATACTTGGGACAAAGCTGCAAAGAGAGGGTGCTCCGGGGCAATTCCGGTCAGCTCAGTAACCAGCTTATTTGTAGCCTCTTGGTTACCTGCAACTTCCTTTAGACGCTTGCGCAACTCCACCGATTCGGGATCTTCGGGCACATCAAATGCCAGCGCGGCCGACACTGCTTCGACGAGAGCTTTTACCCCGTGGCCGCGTTCTGCCAGTTCGGCGGCTGGGCCGATGAAACGTTCATTGCGCGAAATCTTACGCAGCGGGGCACGCCCAACGCGGTCGGTGGTATCGGGCAGCTCAGGGTTCTGGAAACGTGTCAGAATCTTCTCTACATAGGCCTGCTGAACCTCGGGATCAAAGTCAAACTTTTCAACGATGAGTTGCTTGGTTTCAGCCAGAACCGCGGCGACCTTGTCCTGGATTTCTTTCTGCGCCAATGCTTCCGCAATGGTAGAAATTCCTGCTTGCTTTCCGAAGTAAGCAGTCGCAGCATGTCCGGTGTTGACGGTGAACAGCTTGCGCGTAATG
This sequence comes from Corynebacterium sp. HMSC074E01, assembly GCF_001808885.1. Taxonomy (NCBI): domain Bacteria; kingdom Bacillati; phylum Actinomycetota; class Actinomycetes; order Mycobacteriales; family Corynebacteriaceae; genus Corynebacterium; species Corynebacterium sp. HMSC074E01. Next base: position 51,883 of record NZ_KV794853.1, on the reverse strand, counting down.
TAGGGCGCAAGGTCATCCACCCACGTGATTCCTGAGATCTCTGGAATCTCAAGACCTGCAGCTTTAAATGGCCCGGATTCCACTGCCCACTCATGGTAGGTTTCGACGACTACGTCGAGCGCTTCGCTGCCTGTGCGACGCTCCTGGTTCGGCACGATGCGGTCAACTGCTGTGTTGGGAAAGAATGCAATCTCATCAGCCTCGGGGTAAGCCTCTCGAATGGCCGCGCTGAGCCCGTCCGTAGCGTTGATCGCGTTCTCACAAGCCATGACCGCGACCTTGCCTTTGCCTGCTGCTGCTCGACGCTTCAGGCCCTCAGCGATAGAAGGAGCAATGAGCTGTAGCACGGTAGGCCCAACGGCAGTCGTGATGAGATCGGCATCCACGATCTCTGAGTAAAGGCCTTCAAGGTCCTCAGCGGAGTTAACTCCCGAGAAATCAGTGACGTGGACATCGCGAGCGCCGGTTCCCACCTCGTGCACTGTGTACGACTCAAGCTCATTGAGGGAATCGATAAGAGGGGCAGCAACATCTGCAAAGGCTAGTTCATAACCTGCCTCGTGCAAGATGATGCCGACAAATCCTCGACCGATATTTCCTGCTCCAAAGTGCAGTGCTTTCTTGGTCGTCATTACTTGTTCACCTTCTCAAAAATAGTGAGGATTTCTTCCTTCGTCGCGGCGTTTTCCAGCTGCTCCACGGTGTCAGCTTTGCCGAAGATCTTGGCAATTTTGGCCAGCGTCTTGAGGTGGGAACCATCAGCACCAGCAATACCAACGATGAAGGTAGCGGGCTTGCCGCCCCAGTCTACGGGCTCATCGAGTCGGATGAAGGAAACAGCGGACTTCTTGATGGAGTCCTTGGCTTCATTGGTGCCATGCGGGATGGCGAGGCCATTTCCCATAAAGGTGGACACGGACTTCTCACGCTCATGCATCGCGTCCACATAGGCTTGGTCAACTGCGCCGGCAGAGACGAGCAATGCACCAGCTTGGTTGATTGCGTCTTCCCGGTCAGCTGCGTGTCCATCGAGCACGATAGTGTCCAGGCTCAGAACTTCTTCACCGGCGGACTCAGAGGACTCGGACGCGATCGTTCGTGCCATCTCGGTTTCAGTTGCCGCTGCGGTGGCACCCGATTGCTGTTTGCGGATAAGGTCCACGACTTCGTCGTAGCGAGGCGATGCCATGAAGTTGTCCACGGCAACATGGATTGCCGAAGGAGTAGCTGGCTTGGCGCGTTCTGCCAAATCCTGATGAACAACGACCAGCTGATAATCATCCTTGAGATTGTTGATCGCCGAGTTGGTTACGGTAACGACATCGCCGAAACCGGCTTCCTTGATCTTGTTCCGAAGCACCGAAGCGCCCATTGCGGAAGAGCCCATGCCGGCATCGCAAGCAAAGACCACATTCCGAATCTCTGGAGCATTCTCAGCAGACTTTGCAGTCAGGGCTCCTGCAACCGACGACTTCTTACCCTTCATAGCCTCCATGTCTGCCGTAGCCTTGTCGAGGTCATCCTCACCCTTGGTGAATTTCAGAATCGGCGCAGCGATAGCGAACGAGACTGCAGTCGAGGCCGCCACAGCGATGGTCACGCCCAAGTAGGAATCAGAGGCAACCGTGCCGTAAATGGCAAGAATGGACCCCGGTGCCGCCGGAGAACGAAGCCCCACATCCATGATGGTGTTAATCGCAACACCCGTCATGCCGCCGCCGATGGCTGCAAGAAGCAACTGCGGGCGCATCAGAACGTAGGGGAAGTAAATCTCGTGAATACCACCGAAGAAGTGAATCAATGCCGCGCCCGGAGCGGTCGCGCGGGCAGAACCGGCACCAAACACCATAAAAGCGAGCAGGATACCTAGGCCAGGACCTGGGTTTGCTTCCAGCAGGTAAAGAACCGACTTGCCGGCTTGTGACGCCTGATCCGTTGCGAGCGGAGTGAGCACGCCATGATTAATGGCGTTGTTCAGGAAGAACACCTTCGCAGGTTCAATCAATGCCGAGGTCAACCACAACAGGTTGTGCGTAATGAGGAACTCAACCGCTCGACCTGCCAAGTCCATGATCAGGTTCATCACGGGAGTCAGGAGGTACATGGAGGCAATAGCTCCGGCGAAACCAAAGATGCCCAGAGAGAAGTTATCGACGAGCATTTCGAAACCGGGTCGAACCTTGCCGTTCCACAGTGACTCAAGCTTCTTGAAAAGCCATGCAGCCAGAGGACCACAAATCATCGCGCCAAGGAACATCGGCGACGCATGACCGTCCTCACCGATCCACTCCGGTGCTGACGTTCCCATAATGACACCCATCGTGACGATGGCGCCGACGACGCCTCCGCGCACGCCGTGTACGAGCTTGCCGCCGGTGAATGCGATGAGAATCGGCAGCAGGTAGGTCACCATTGGGCCAACCATTGTGTTGATCTTTTCATTCGGGAAGAACCCGTCCGGAATGAAGAGAGCAGTCAAAATTCCCCACGCGATGAAGGCGCCGATGTTCGGCATGATCATCGAAGAAAGGAACGTTCCGAACTTTTGGACAGCGACTCGTGCACCGCCCTTGTTTTGTTGTGTCTCAGCCATGCGCATCTTCCTTTACTTGTGGCTGGGTGCGCGCGCATGAGGCCCGCGCACGATTGGAGAGTTTCAGTTTCTGATCCTATTACCTTGAGTGCTTTTCACATAGCTTGATTCACCCAAGCGACGACGCATTCCACCTGTGCGGGCATTCTTTGCTCTATTCTGTAAAGCGTGTCTGCGAATTTGAAGAAGCATCTCGGTACGTTGTCCAAGCGCGGCCCGCACCGCGTCCTCGTCGGGGACCTGTCTTATGCAGGCCTAGAGGGCAAGGTGTACACCCCGGTTGAGGGCAAGGGTCTTCCCGCCGTGGCATTTGCCCACGACTGGACGAAGAGCATCAAGAACTACCACGCCACCCTGCGTCACCTGGCCAGCTGGGGCATCGTGGTGGTTGCTCCTGATACGGAGACGGGTGTCTTTGCCAAGCACCGCAACTTGGCTGCCGACCTCGAATCGGCTTTGCAGATTGCCGCTGGTGTCCGGCTGGGTGCCGGAAAGATTTCGGTGTCCCCTTCCAAACTGGGTGTCTTTGGCCACGGCATGGGCGGCGGCGTAGCCACCCTGGCTGCCGTAGATAACCCTAAGGTCCGCGCCGTCGCGGCCCTCTACCCCGCCGATACCTCCCCATCCGCGGTCCAGGCGGCGCACGCTGTTCAGGCCCACGGCCTCGTTATTGGCGCAGGCCAGGATGATATCTTCCGCGCCGGTAATCCCGCGAAGCTGGCCAATGCTTGGGGCGGCCCGGTGGCTTACCGAGAAATTGCAAAGGGCACGCAGTCCGGTTTCAGCGAGGATAAATTCTTCAAGTTGGCGCTTGGCTCCGGCTTCTTCCAGGGTTCCGCCGTCGAGACCGCCCGCGGCCTAGTCACCGGCTTCTTGCTGTCCACCCTGGCTGGCGAATCCAAGTATGACGCCTTTGCGGCTGCCGACGCCTCCGCCAAGGGCGTCGAGAGCTTCGTCGGCGAGGACCTCACCAAACGCGCAGGTTTCTAGCACGACAAGGAAGCGTTTCAACCAGGTAGCACCACAGGGTGCAACTAGGCCTCGACGACAGCAGGACGATCAGTTATCCGTCCTGCTTTAGTCGTTTTAGCCGAGGAACCTCAATGAAAAGCCAGGCAATAAGTGCAATGCCCGGCAGAAGCAGCTGCGCGGCCGTCCACAGCTTTATGTGGGCCATATCTCTGTCGCATTTAATCTCAATGCCAAGCACGATAAAAGCCACCAAGAGGTACAGCATAGGAAGAACACCCCACAAGACGTCATAAAGCCAAGGAACTGTCATGCGGTCTTCTCCCAAACCTTGCTTGATACGTGCAGCGGCTACTCACGCCACAGTAACACCTGGGGTTGCTGGCGCACAGAGAAGTTTCCCGGCTTCCGTGTCACCCGCGCCTGAGTACTGATTGCACTTGGCCGCGCGGGCGGCCTCGCCCCTGCCCCTGACTTTGACTGTGCGCCCCGCTCCTAGAAGCAGGGTTCCGCCGCTGCGTCTCCGCGTGCGTTTGGGCTTGGGCTGCACGCTGCGCAGATTTTTCCAGCTCATCTTGTGCTTTAGCCATGGCCTTCTCAAACTCCAGCAACCGTGCAGCTGTGCGCTCGCGAAATCCGCGCGCGAACTCATCGAAATCATTGTGCGGCATTACCACTGCCCTGCCTTTCGTGCGTGTACGGAGGAGGATTCTGAACTTTCTTGCGGGGGCATTTCTGGCGTGGCCTCAGCCTCAGCGGCCGGACCTGGTACTGCCTCAGGTGCAGGTGCTGGTGCCGGGGCCGGTTGTGGCGCCGGCGCTTCCGCTGCCTGCATGTGAGCGAGCTTCTCCGGTGGTGCTTCCGGCTCAGGAACGTTGTTCAGCTCTGGAGGGGGCGGCGTAACACCGTTGTTAGGAGCAGGCTCTGGCGCGGGCGGTGGGCAGGGGTCTGGCTCCGGCTGCGGTTCTGGCTCAGGCACAGGCTCTGGTAGAGGCTCCGGCTCCGGAAGGTTTTCCACGAAGTCCACAGCGGCCTCAGCCAAAAGCCCCAGCCCCAGAATGGCCACCCCCACGCCAAGCAGGCCTAAGCTTCCACAGCAGGATTCTTCAGGCTTGCACTCACATTCTCCCGCAACTGGTGGCTGCTCTGGCTCCTCACAGTCCTCGCCTCCTACTGGCTCTTCAGGGCAGTCAATCACTTCCTGTTGGACAGGCTCGGTGGGAACCTCCACCCCCGCATCGGCAGGCTTCGTGGTTCCTACTTCACGCTGGTGCTCTTTGCAGTCACACGACGGTGCTTCCTTTTCTGCATTACAGCGGCACGGCGTGTGCTCCTCTTCTGGTGTAGTCGAAGCAGGTTCAGTCGGCACACTGTGCGGCTCAGACGGCGTCGCCGGCTGTGGCTTCTCTTCAACCGGTGGGCAGTCTTTTTCAGGCACCGTGGCGGGCTGGGTGGGCTCCGGCTTTTCTGGTGGTGCCACCGGTGTTTCTGGTTTCGGATCTACAGGTTGCTGCGGTGCGGCTGGCGCCGAAGGCTGGGCTGGCTGTGTGGGCTGAGACGGTGTGGACGGGGCCGGAGCTGGTGACGGCTGGGCCGGTGCACAAGGTTCAGGCTCAGGTTGCGGGCACTCTTTCCGCTTCTCCTCACAGCCGCATTCGGGCTCTGGCGGGGTTTCCGGCAGCTCCCGCTCGCACACCTCGGTGCAGCGCCGTTCAAACTCGTCATAGCAATTCTCAATGGCGGTATCGCGGTCCCGGCACGTTTGAGTGATGGTGTCATTCGTCTGATCGATAAGCTCCCCACCAATGCGCGATATCACCGGGATGATGACCTTTCCCAGAGGGTGCCGCTGCAACAGCATGGTCAAAATGTTAATCAGTGGAATCACAGCAGAGATAAGCTCTGCCACCGCGGAATCAGAAACATCAACGACGTCTTCGATGGCATCCGAACACTGCTGCGCGGATTCCACCAAATCATCGGCTTCGTCCCTTTCCTTGTCGAAATCGTCTTGCACGCCGCGCAAATGATCCATGATCGCTCCCCCGGCCAGCGATAGAACCGTACCGAGAAGGAATTCCCGCAACCCGTTACCACCGCGCCCTGGGCGGCGAGCACCCATCGCCGACGCAGTGTTCGTAACCAAGTCGCCTGGGTTAATCCCATCGACCGACCCCACCATGTCCCCCAACAAGCCAATGGGCGTGCTGGGCCCGGAATAGCCTCCTCGGCTTGCCGCCTGGAACTGGGACACCGCTTGTGAATAATCACCCAAGAGTGACTTGACCATCGTGGACATCAATTCACCCCTGCTTCCTGGTCACCGAGTTGCCCGGCGAGGCCGCGGTCCACGTCCCCGAAAGCACGCAGTTGTTCGCGCGCGGCATCCGCTGTGGCCGATATGTTCTCCAACCGCCACGCACCACGCTCATGGAGCCGGCTCAATAGCGCCTGAATCTGCGCACCATGCCCGCCAAAATCCCGGCCCGCTGATGACTGGGGAAAATTCGGCCTATCCCCGCGGTGCGCGTCACTTTGGGCACGGGTTTGGTCCACGACGGCGTCGAGAAGCCGCGTGGCTTCATCCTCATCAAAAAATACGTCGGGCATGTGCGCCCTCCTTCTCGTCCACAACAAACAGTGATTCCTGCTTTTATTGGACTGAGAAACATCCCCTCCGGTTCCCACGCCACCCCACAAAAATGCGAAACCCCAGGCCAGAAGCCTGGGGTTGTGATGAAGTGAGTAGAACTAAACTGCAGCGACGACGGCCGCAAGCTTGCCTGCGACCTTGCGCGCCTGCTCCTTTTCAGCAGCCTCTACCATGACGCGGAAGAGCTCCTCCGTGCCAGACGGGCGCAGCAGAACGCGGCCCGTATCACCGAGCTCCGTTTCGGCAGCAGAGATAGCTTCCTTGACCTCAGGGGCGTTAAGAATGACGGCCTTGTCGGACACTGGAACGTTAATGAGTACTTGCGGCAGCACCGTCATCACGGAGGCCAGCTCCTTGAGGGACTTTCCGGACTTGGCCATGCGCGCCATAATGGACAAGCCGGTCAGCGTGCCATCACCAGTGGTGCAATCATCCGGCAGCACCACGTGGCCGGACTGCTCGCCACCCAGGGAGAAGTCACCGCGGTTGAGTTCTTCCAGCACGTAGCGGTCACCCACGGCGGTTTCCTTGACCTCGATGCCCTGCTCCTGCATCGCCAGCTTCAGGCCCAGGTTCGACATCACGGTGGCCACCAGGGTGTTGAAGCGGAGATCGTTTTCCTCCTTCATGCCCACGGCGAGGATTGCCATGATCTGGTCACCGTCCACGACGTTGCCCTCTGCATCCACGGCCAGGCAGCGGTCAGCGTCACCATCGTGCGCTAGGCCCAGATCGGCGCCGTGCTCGACGACGGCCTCCTGAGTCTTCTCAATGTGCGTCGAACCGCAATCCTCATTGATGTTGAAAGCATTGGGCTTGTTGTGAATGGCCACGACCTCAGCGCCCGCAGCCTCATAGGCCTGCGGTGCAACCTTCGAGGCAGCGCCATTAGCGGTGTCAACGACCACTTTGATGCCGCTGAGATCCGTAGTAACGACCTCTGCCAAGTGCTTCAGGTAGCGCTCGCGACCGTCGGGAGCCTCCGAGATAATGCGGCCAATCTTGGTGGCAGTCGGACCGTCTTCGGTGAGGTTGTCCATGGCGGCCTGGATACGATCCTCTACCTCATCCGGCAGCTTCTTGCCTCCCGCGGAGAAGAACTTGATGCCGTTGTCCGGCATCGGGTTGTGAGAGGCGGAGATCATCACGCCGAGATCTGCCCCAAAGTCATCGGTAAGGAACGCGATGGCCGGAGTGGGCAGCACGCCGACGCGCACGACGTCGACGCCTCGCGACGCCAAGCCTGAGGCAATCGCCGCATCCAGCATCTCGCCCGACACACGCGGGTCGCGCCCGATAATCGCGAGCGGGCGACGCTCATAAGATTCACGGTCTGAAGTAAGAACTTCCGCCGCCGCCTGGCCCAAGCGCAGCGCGAGAATCGGTGTGAGCTTCTTGTTCGCGAGGCCGCGAACTCCATCGGTTCCAAAAAGTCGAGTCATAGTTGTTCATTATGCCCGCTCCCCGTTGTTTGGCGCAGATCAGTCCACCTTTGCTACTTGGTTATACCCCGCAACATGGCAGGAAACACGCCCCGCCCCTGCCATGCATGGCAAAAGCCGCCGCCTCCACGAAAGGGAAGCAGCGGCTTTCGGAAAATGCAGTAAGCGAAGATTAACGCTTGGAGTACTGCGGGGCACGACGTGCCTTGTGCAGACCAGCCTTCTTGCGCTCCACGGCACGAGCATCGCGGGTGAGCAGGCCGGCCTTCTTCAGGGCCGGGCGGTCAGCCGGGTTGTAGATGTTCAGTGCGCGGGCGATAGCCAGACGCAGGGCGCCGGCCTGACCGGTCGGGCCACCACCGTTGACGGTGACCTTGATGTCGAACTGACCCTCGCGCTCGAGGATGGTCAGCGGCAGCAGGATGTCCTGCTGGTGCAGCTTGTTCGGGAAGTACTCGTCAAAGGCGCGGCCGTTGACGGAGATGTTGCCGGAACCAGCAACGAGGCGAACGCGAGCGATGGCGCGCTTACGGCGACCAACGGTCTGGATCGGGCCCTCGTGGATAGCCGGGGCAGCGGTCTCAACCTCAGCCTCGGTATCGGTTGCCAGGGAGTCACCGATGGTGTTGGTGAACTCCTCGGTAGCGGCGGTTGCTGCAGCGATGTCGGCAGCGTCGGCTACATTGTTGTCGATGTTCTGCTCGGTCATTACTGTGCCACCTGCTTAAACTCAAAGGTTTCCGGCTTCTGGCCGGCGTACGGGTGCTCCTCGCCCACGAAAACGTGCAGCTTCTTGATGGAGGCGTTGGAAAGCTTGTTGTGCGGCATCATGCCCTTTACAGCTTCCTCGATAACGCGGACCGGGTTGGCGTCCAGGGACTGACCAAGGGTCATGGACTTCAGGCCACCCGGGTAACCGGAGTGGCGGTAGCGCATCTCGCGCTCGCGCTTGTTGGAGGAAATGTGGATCTTGTCCGCATTCAGGATGATGATGTGGTCGCCGCAATCAACGTTCGGTGCGTACTGGGGCTTGTGCTTGCCACGCAGCATGTCAGCCACGGTGGAAGCGAGCTTGCCCAGAACCACGTCGGTAGCGTCGATGACGTACCACTTGCGGGTGATGTCACCGCTCTTCGGGTGGAAAGTAGACAAAATGACTCCTTGAAAGTCTGTCTCGGAACTGCCGGCCATCGCTATGTAAGCCCCTACGCGGTACATACAGCGGCCGGTGGAGACCTGCAGCACGCGCGCACCCACGTCAATAAGGGTGCGGACACATAGGTGTTTCACTTTAGTACGTAGCAGTTTGAAAACCCAAAACGCCGATATCGCCCCTCATCAACGCCTCCATCCCGGCTAATTCGGGGTGGGGGTTCGAGACAGATACGTTGATGAGAAGCGATACCGGCGCCTTGTACTGAGTGGGCGGAGGGTGGTGTGGGTCAAGGTGGCGCGTCCAGCCCTTCCATTCTCTGCGCCCCTCCCCTAGCCTCCGCGCCTTTCTCCCGCTCACTGCTCATGGTGGTGAATGGTCAGGCAGAAAGTGTCCGCGCACCCAGCTCAAGGCTCACAGCCGGTGAGGTTTAACCCCAGCTGGCGGCAGCGCGGCGGTTGACGTCGCTCATATTGTCATTGCCCTGGGAGACCGTGGTGGAGATGGTTGCCAACACCGTGTTGAGCTCAGCGGCCGCCTTATCCCACTTCGCCTGCGCTGCGTTGTATGCCGCAGCGGAATCTCCCTCCCACGTCGAAACCATCGGCTGCAGGGTGGACTTGAGGTCACCGAGAAGCCCGTTGATGCGGCCGGAGGTGGAGTTGATGTCGGCGGCGGCACCGGCGATGGCGCCAAACTGATACTTGATTCCAGACATTGCGTGTTCCTTTTCTTCTGTGTTCGTGCGTGGTTCAGCGTGTGCAGTAGTCAGTGAAAGCAGCTAGTACTTACAGGGCCAAGCCCGCGCCGCCAACGTTCTCGAAAGACTGGGCGTTATCAGCCTCGACCGAATCAAAGTTGCGGGCATTGTCCCTGATGTTCTCGCTGATGGCGGTCAGTGCCTCACGCAGCTGCTGCGCGGAGGAGTTATAGCGCTGCATCAGGTTGTCAAAGGAAACCTGCGCGCGGCCTGCCCAGCTGCCACGGACGGAGTCCACAACGCCCTGCAGACGGGTGAGCTCCCCCTGTACCTCGTCGTTGGTGGAGTCGACGCGGCCAGCGGTGGCCACCATTACGTCGGCTTCTGTGCGGAACGTTTGAGTCATGTCCTTCTCTTTCTTTCTTGTTCCCTACCTTGGGGCGTATCCCTTATTCCTAGGGATTGGTGTGTGTTTCTTTCCCCCGAGAAGCACCCTGTGTCCTTCTCACCCTTATTGGACTGAGCTAGTGGCTCATCGGTTCCCGCTAAGTTTCAGATTCTTTGAGATTCGCAGAGCTTTCCCGCTTAGTCCTTCTTGACCAGCGATTCTGCCGCCATTCGGCAGGCAGCCTTCTGCACGACGTTGGGCTCAAACTTGGTGTGACAGCCCACGGACATTTGATGGCCCTTGTCTTCCCACATCATCCACGTCACCCGGGAGCCGTCGCCGGGGTCCTCGGTATATGTCAGCCGTCCAGACTCCTCTACCGGATCACGGAGGCCAGAATCGGATTCGATCTGCTCTTTAATCTCTGTGAACAAAACGTCGACAGGCACATTGAAAAGTGGATCAGCAGCCAGGAGGATGCGCAGGTTAGGGTCTTCACCGGCAGCGGTGACCAGACCATCCTCCACGCTGGTGCGAAATCCTTGAGGAAGCACCAGAGACATTCCCTCCACGTCGATGGCCTGCTGACCGGGTCGCAGCTGCCTGCTTCCGGATTCCTGAGAACCGGCCTCCTCAGCAGAGCCCTCGGGCTGCGCCTCCTTGTCAGGACTCGGGGCCGTGCCCGAAGTGCCGGGGGCGGCGGATGCTCTTTCAGCTGTCTGATCAGGAGTCGACGCTGCCACAGCCGCATCTTTGCGGCCCACCGCCCACCAGGACACCCCGGCCACCACGAGCACCATGACCGCGATGGCGATGTAGAAGGGATCGACACCTCCCAACAGCGCAGACCAACGGGATTCCGCCGCACGGTGCGACCGCCCGCGCCGGGCAGTCCGGGGCCGCTCGGCAGTCGCCGCGTCCTCAAGGTCCTCGTGCTGCGCGCCCACGGCCAAACGGGAAGAAGACGGTACAGCACTAGCCGCAACAGACACGGGCGGCGGCGATGGTTCTGGTTCCTGCACGGTCGCGCCCGCGCCGGCAAGCTGACGGCGCAGGATACTCACGGCCTCGACACTGATCTCCGTTCCGGAGGAATCCGCCACCACCTCAACGCTGACATCCGGCCATTCCGCCCCGCAGACCTTTTCGGCTTGGTCGAGGACGGCCTCCAGCGCCCAGCCTTCGGCGATTCCGGTGCCGGGCAGGTCATAGCGATAGATCGTCTCTGGGCCTTCATAAATCGTGGCGGCATCGAGCACCGTAATAACGAGCGTGGTCTCAGGTACAGTTGTCGGGGTTCGCAGTGCATGCGTCGCGGTCATTGGTTCTCTCCCTTGTTGTCTGTGATCTGTGGTGAATTGTGTGAACTATCGGCGCTTGGCACATAGACCTGCGCCAAGCCTTGGGATATGCCGCGGACGACCCATTGGCCGCGGCCGGGCGGCAATGCCGTTGGTTTGATGCCGAAGATGGTGCCTTCGTCACGGTCGGCGTCGAGAAGCAGCAGCGCCGGCTGCAAGTCCCGCACCGCCGAGAGGAACTGCCCGAACATCGCGCGACCGATGCCGCCGGCTTTGCGCGCGAGCACCAGGTGCAGCCCCACGTCGCGGGCGTGCGGGAGGAGCTCCAGCAGAGGTGCCAGCGCTATCTCACTGACCAAGTCGAGGTCATCGATGACAAGGTAAATATCTGGGCCCTCCCACCAGTTCCGAGCGGCCAGCTGGGCAGGGGTGACGTCGGGGCCGGGGAGTCGCTGCTCCAGGGTGCGCACCGTATCGAGAATGGCTTGGGTGGCCGCGCTTGCCGACGCCCCATAGGCCGCCACCATCTCCTCATCCAGCGTCCCCAAATGCGCGCGGCGCTCATCGATGACCACCAGGCGGGCTTCCTCCCGGCTCAGCTGGCTGATCCCGGCGAGAATCACGCTGAGAAAGTGCGATTTGCCGGAGCCCTGGGAGCCAATGCACACGAGGTGAGGCTGGACGCCCGGATCCCAGTCAAGGACCTCGAGGTCCGGCCCGCCGATTCCCCAGGCCACCCCACCTGATGACGAGCCCTCTTCTGGCTCGGGCAATTCGGTGAGCACAGCGGGTAGCATCTTCAGCGGTGGGACCGGTTCGGCGTCTGCATGCACGCCGCAGATATGAGCGATATCCTGCGGTGATGTCGCTGCAAAAAGGAGGTTCTCCCCCACCAGAGTGATCCCTCGCCCGGGTGCGGCCGGCAGCTTCTGCTGCGCCTTGCGGTCGATAAGGGAGTCCATGGCTTCTCCCAAGCGCAGCTCAAGGCGGGCCGCGATGAGATCCCGAATCGATGGCCGCAGGCTGGTCCACCGCGCCGCCGCAATCAAGACGTGAACGCGGGCGGAGGCACCGTCAGCGACCAGCTGGGTAATCGGCTCGGCTAAGTCCTCAAAGTCTGCCCCGGAGGTGCCGATGTGGTGCCAGCCGTCCACGATCAAGAAGGTGTGGCGAGCTTCCGGGCGGCGCACGAGGCCGGCGACTTCATCGACGATGCGCCGCACCTTTTCCGGTTCTTCGCGGCCGGCCACCCCGGCCACGTGGGGCAGGCGGTCCAGCACCCGCAGCTGCCCACCGCCCAAGTCGATGACATAAAAGCGCACCTGGTCTGGCGAATGCCACAGGGCCATCCCGGACGCGATACTGCGCAGCGCCATCGACTTGCCTGACTGCGGTCCGCCGCACAATGCGAGGTGCCCGCCGCCCGTCGTGAAATCCACGGTCAGCGGGTCTTGGCGCTGGTGATAGGGACGATCAATAAGCCCCACCTCCGCGCGCAGCCCGCCATCCGCGCCGGACGGATCCGTGCGCAGAGCAGCAACGCTGGATAACTCCACCACGGGTGGCAAGGGCGGCAGCCAAATCCGCCGCGCCGACTGGCCGCGCCGGGCAGCTTCCTCCCGGGCGCCAGCCACCACAGTGTCCAGGAGCGTGCTCGAGGAGTCCACGAGCTCCGCAAAGTCAAGCTCCTCCTCCGCCGCGCTGTGCCCGGTAAAGAGCTCGACGCGTGCGGAGCGCCGCGTAGTTGCAGCAGCTTCGTCACGAACCACCCGGCGCGTGACCGGGCCAGAAACATAAGAAGCCTGAAAACGCGTGGGGGCATCGGCATCCGTTTTGAGGTAGCCGGCTCCCGGCTGGGCAGGGAGGTGATAAGCATCGGGAACGCCGAGGACCTGGCGGGATTCCCCGGCGGAGAAAGTCTTTAACCCAATGCGATAAGACAGGTGCGAGTCCAATCCCCGCAAGCGCCCTTCCTCCAAGCGCTGGGAGGCCAGCAGCAGGTGCACGTGCAGCGAGCGGCCGAGCCTTCCCACCGCAACGAAGAGCTCTGCGAAGTCCGGGTGCTGCCCCAACAGCTCAGAAAACTCATCCACCACAATGACCAGCGCCGGCAGCGGCCCGTGCTCCGCCACCGCAGCAGCGGAGGCGTTGAATTCGCCGACGTTGGCAAAATTTCCTGCCTTGCGCAGCAGCTCCTGGCGGCGGTTCATCTCGCCAGAGATGGCATCGTACATGCGCTCCACCAGGGTGGATTCTTCTTCCAGGTTGGTAATCACGGCGGAGGTATGTGGCAGTTCCTCACAGCCCAAGAAGGTGGCGCCACCTTTGAAGTCAACGAGCACGAGGTTGAGTTCCTCCGGGCTGTGCGTGGCGGCCAGGGCTACGACAAGCGTGCGAAGTAATTCCGATTTTCCGCTGCCCGTGGCACCAATGCATAGACCATGCGGTCCCATCCCGCCCTGGGCGGACTCCTTTAAGTCAAGCATCAGCGCGTGCCCGGACTCATCGACACCGATGGGCACGCACAGCCGCTCAGCAGGGCTGCGCCCCTGCCACATGCCGGAGGCTTGGAGCGCATCCACATCCCGGAATCCCAGCAACGAGGGCAAATCCGCATTGCGACCGTGCCGAGGCGTGGACGTGACATCACCGCCGAACGGGCGGTGATAGGGCGCGAGGGTGCGGGCAAGGAGGAGGGCCGTGGGGACGTCGACAAGCGCGCAGCTTCCCAGCTCCTCCTCGCCCGCGGCAGTAACCACGGAGAGCGTACCTTCCGCCCGCAGGTAGATGCCTCCCTCCTCGGCGAGGCGGCCCAGCGGCGAATGAGGTGTTACGCCCACGGCGATGGTGGTTGTGGGGCTATCCCCCAGCGCGTCCCTGCGCAATTCACCACCGCTATGCCCTTGTTTCTCCGTCATGACGCAGATGCGAAACTGCGCCTGGTCAGGATCCCTGGAATGCGGCAGCCACTTCAACCATTCCCATTCCGCACCGTGATACTCAATGCCCACGGTCTCCGGGCCATGCAGCACCGCCAGGTGTAAAAGCAGGGCACGGGCCATCCCAGCGGCGTCTTCACCGGCCAGACCGACGACGGGAAAGGCTTGCAGCTGGATGACCACCGGCATATCCGCCAGCGTTCCCACCGCGCGCACGGTCTGGCGCAGGCTCACCGCGCACACCGGATCGAGGTCCTCCGCCGCGCCCGAATCCGGCACGTTAATGGGCGTGCACAGGGCCATCGGCCCCGTCCCCACCCGCACCTCCAAGGCGTCCGGGGCATCCGCGTCCCGTTCCCACAGCCGCGTTGTCGGAATCAACGCGCCAAGCTGCTCAGGGTCAGGGTTGCGGTGTTCTTCGTGCGCGCGTTGCGCCGCCCCGCGCTCCAGCGCTTCCTCCCGCAGCGCCTTGAGGTGGCGCAAGTAGGTCCGGCGGGTCTCATCCGGATCCTGCCCGCCTCCCTGTGGATTAAACATCATGGCCATGCTGGCCAGCATCATGAGCGGGAACATGAGGCTCATGGGACTCATCCGGCGCGCATCCCCCGCCCCGAGAACCATGAGCGCCACCATGCCCAGCATGGCAGCGATCATCACCAGCGGCATGAGCAGGCGAACCAACGGTACGGGTTGGGCGCGGGCCGCCTCCGGCACGGCCTCGGCGTCAATGCTGCCCTGCGGCAACGGTGGTGCTGGCTCCCGATAGGCCGCCACCCCAGTGCCAACGACGCGTGTGGGTACGCGCATGTCAAAGTCCTTCCCCCCGAAGTACTCCACCGCCTCCTGAAACGGTGGACAGCGTGCCACTAGTAAGCCACAATGTGAGGCAATGGGCAAGGGGTTGCCCAGAAAAATTTCTCGGGGGAGGTATATTCCATGACTCGCGCACTCGCGCATTCCATTCACGTCACCGTCCGCATCCATGCAGGCCAGACCCACAAAGAAGCAGATGTATCGCTACCGCTTTCTTCCAGCCTCGGGGAGGTGCTGGGGGAATTGCTCGTGCTTGTCGACGTCCCTCCCGCCCCCATCCTCTGGCGCGCCACCACCGCGGCGGGCAAGACCATATCGATGACCACGCCACTCGACCGCACCAGTCTGGAAGACGGCTCCATCCTGGTGCTCAGCCCAGATGCGCCAACACCGGCGCCCATCGTGCGGGATGCCGCAGAGGCACTCGCTGCCGAGGCCTCGACCACGCAGCTGTCTGGTCTAGCCGGGTTCTGGGGCGTGGCAGGGCTTAGCGCCGTCGGCGCCTTGCTCGCCGCCGCGCTATCTCCCTCGATTGGTTGTGCCACCGCTGCACTCCTCGGCCTCGTGCTCGCGGCGTGGACCCGACGCGGTTCCCTGCTTGCGACTGCCCACGTGGCTGCTGGCCTGGCGGGGGCGCTGTCCGCTGGTGCACCTGTCGCTGCTGGCCCAGCCGGAACCGTGATTCCGGCCGCACCACTCGTAGGTGCTGCGGCGGCCGTGGGCGCTGTGGCGGTGCTCTCCCATGTGGTGCGTATTGGCGGATTACGCGCTCGGGCAAGTGCTGCCACGTGGTGCCTACTCGTGCTCGTCGGCTTGCTTGGCCCCGCCCCGTTGCTCGCCGCCACCGTGGTCTTGCTCGCGGCCTCTCCCCTGCTGACCACGCGGCTTGCTGGCCTCCGAGTGCCGCAACTGCCCACCGCCGGGCAGGACTTGAGCATCTCGGATGAGGAGCCCACGGATAACTCACTCAAAGCCCGGCGCGCCGGGCAGGCCTACGAAGGTATAGCAGTGGGCTGCACGCTGGCGGGCGTTCCTTCCCTCTTTCTCGTCGCGCTCAACGCTCACGCGGACACAACCGTGGTTGCTTCCCAGACACTGTGCGTGAGTATCGCTGGGGCGGTCATCGTGCATGCGGCACGTCACGCCCGGCCCGTCGCTGCGTGGGCGCTGGGAATCTATGGCCTCGCCGCGGCCGGTGCCGCGGTGGCCGTGCCTCTGCGCGAGTGGCAGCTGCTTACTACCCCAGCCACGGGAACGTGGGTGCTCAGCGTCATCGCAGGCCTCATCGTTGTGGCCATGCTCTCGGTGCCTGTGTGGGCAGGCAAACTACAGCAGATTGAGCCGACCACCATCGTGTGGTTCGAGCGCGCCGAGGCGCTCGCGCTCGCCGCTTGTTTGCCGCTCGCCGCGCACCTGGCTGGGCTCTTCGAGTTCATTCGGGGGTTGGGATCATGACAACGCTGATCCGAATAGGCGCTGTCGGCGCTGCGCTTGGTGTTTGCCTGGCTTGGGGTACCAGTGCTCTGTGTGCGCCGGTAGCCATCGCCCGCGAACCGGATACCGCCTGCGCGAAGGCCACGCTCGCCACGGCAGGTCCACAGCCCTCCGCGCAGTACTCAGAGTACCGGTCGCGGCTGCATTCTTTCGCCACGGGTGCTGGGGTGAAGGTCGCGGTCATCGACACTGGGGTGGCCGCCCACCCGCAGCTGCGCGTGTCACCAGGAGCAGACTTCGTTACCCCGGAGGAGCCAGACCCGCTGCGGGACTGTGACCTGCACGGAACGGTGGTGGCCGGCGTCATCGCAGGTAAGGAACTCGGTGTGGCTCCGGATGCGGACATCTACTCCATCCGGCAGACCAGCTCGCATTACCAAGCGCAAGCAGCAGAGAACGGTGACGCTGAACGAGGTGGCACCGGCACACTAGCCAGCCTGGCCGCTGCCATCGAGGATGCCGTCAACGCGGGCGCGCAAGTCATCAACGTCTCCGTGGTCTCCTGCGTTCCGCCGGATGCCGCGGCGCGGGTGGACCGCGCTGGTGTGGATGCCGCGCTTCGCCGCGCGGAAGAGGCTGGGGCGGTGGTCGTGGCGGCGTCGGGAAACGCCACGGCTGGCGGCTGCGAAAAGGATGACGTGGTCTTCCCCGCCGAGTCCGATACCGTCCTCGCGGTCGGCGCTTTAGCCACGCCTCACGACCTCGCGGAGTACTCCATCGCCGCGCCCCTCAGCGCGGAAGGAAGCGTCCCTCTTGCGCTTGAACCCGGTGGCGGCTGGGCCACAGGAAAAGGCGACGCTACCTTTCAAGGCACATCCTTTGCCGCGCCGCTGGTCAGCGGTACTCTCGCGTTGCTGGTGCAGCGCTACCCTGGGGACTCCCCGGCACAACTGCGCCAGCGCATTGTAGATTCGGCCGAGCCAGGCCACGGGGTGGTTGATCCGCTCACGGCGGTGACCTACCGGCCCGCGAGCGAAGCCCGTGGGGAGCGCTCATTTGCGGTCACACCAACGGCGACGACTGAGAACACGGCCTGGCCACAGGTGCGTGTGCTCCTCGGGGCCCTGGGCATGCCCATCCTCGTGGCGGTTTTCAGTGCTCAGCCTTTAAGGCCTCCGCGCGGCTTAAGGTAGAGCCTTCCGGCAGCAGGCGCAGGATCTCCCACGGCACCTGTTCCGGTTCCTCCACGCCCAGTGCGCTCAGCTCCGCGGCACCAGCCAGCTCGTGGCGCCTGCCGGTAGCGGACACCACGTGATAGCCGTGCCCGCTATCCACGCCTACGCCAGCTTGGAGACCAGCGAAACGGTGCGCGGGCGAATCTCCCGGTAGGTCCACCGTTGACGCCACTGGCCGCAGCGTGCCAGCACCCTGCTCGTGAGTGGCACACAACCAGCCTTGCTCAGGAGACAGGAAGTCCACACGGGTGGTGGGCAGGTTGAAGGTCGGTGGGACGTCGCCCAGCGCGGCTACCTCCTGTGCCTGTGCGGGCAGGCGCTGGGCCCCCACGCCAACGAGCATCTCCGCCTGGGTGGGCGTGATAGAAAAGACGCCTTGCTCCGTACGCGCCCACAGCTGCTCGCCGGTATCGAGGATCTCCGGTGGTGCGGCCGGGAAGCTCAACGACTCCAGTTCTGCGAAGGCATTGAGCACCTCCTCAGGCATGCTCCACACGGCAGTATCCGCGGTCATCCCCAACGCTCGGCGCAGGACCCGGCCCTGCGTGCTCGTGGCCTCCGGCAACACGACGCGCCCCTGGCCGGTGAGCAACCACTGGGTGTTATCGGATTCCACCACGGCGGCGTGCTCCGCATCGAAGGCTAAAACGCTGCGATGTGCCACCACGGTCACGGTGCCAACACGGCTGCTGGACTGCCAGTTCTCGCCTTGAGTTGATTCCTCCAGGCAGGCCGCCCAGCCTGACTCCTCCCCCGTTGCCGCACCTAAGAGGTTTGGAGCATCCGCAATTCCCAGTGGGGTACCCAGGTTCATCTGCTCCAGGAAGCTTGAACCAGCAGCCTGGGGCTCGACTGGTTCGTTGGCGATGAGCCTGGCCGAAGCTAGGTTGGCCACCGGATGGTACGTCCCATTCACCAGCGCCAGGAGCTGCCCCTCGGCGGAGCGCACCACGGGTGCATCGCCGGGTTGCGGGTCCGGCTGCATCCAGGCGATGAGCCCCGATCCAAGACTCAAGAAGGCCACTGCGGCTACCCCACCGAGCAGCGCTCGTCGGCGCCGCTTGAGCGGATCATGAATCATGCGGATATCCCCGAACACCAGCCCGTGCTCGAGTCGACGAAGCAGGAACTTGTGGCCCGATACCTGGGCCTTGGTCGTTGGCAACGCGCGTGCCATGAGAATCCTCCCCGAATCAGTGCGCCACCCTCCCACGGCGCAGTGGGTTCTAGATTAACCCAACTCGGTATCCTCCGCAGCGCGACGGCTGCGGGTCATCTCCGCACGCGCGGCCAACTGGTCCGCATCGGGATAGTCCACGCCGACTAGGCTCAAACCCGCTGCCGGAGCAAGGGGAATCTGGGAAGACCTGCTGGTTTCTTTGAGCATCTGGGCTGCGAACTCCACGTTGCGGGACCCTTCGCCCACCCGCAGGCAGCAACCTACGAGACAGCGCACCATGGACCAGCAAAAGGCATCGGCACTCACGTGCGCCTCATAAAGCTGCGGCTCGGCAGGCGTAGAGACATCCTTCCACTCGAAGGCGAGCAGCTCGCGAATGGTAGTTGCGTGCGGCTTGGCCTTGCAGAACGCCACAAAGTCATTGAGGCCCACCAGCTGGTCGGCGGCGGCCTGCATCAGATCCAGGTCGACGGTCTTGAACCAGGTCGCGGTATCGCGCGCACGAGTGGGAAGCGCCCCGCGTGGGTGCGTCGTAATGCGGTAGACGTAGTGGCGGCTTAAGGCCGAGAAGCGCGCATCGAAATCGGACGATACTTCGGTGCAGGCGTGGACGCGGACGTCGACAGGCAGCAGCTTACCCAACCGCCTAACCAACTTGTCCGGCTCGCCGTCGATGCTGCGTTGGCTTAACGCCGCGCGGGTGGTGTCGAAGTGGGCTACTTGGCCGCTGGCATGCACGCCCGCATCGGTGCGCCCGGCCACGGTGAGCTCCACCGGGTGGCGCAACACCATGCTCAGCTTTTCTTCAACGGTCTGCTGCACGGTGCGCAGGCCGTCCTTTTGACGGGCCCACCCGTGGAAGTCGGTGCCGTCATAGGCCAGGTCAAGACGCAGGCGAACGCTTTCACTCATGGAGGTTGATGATACCGTGCGCCGGAAGTGCCATGCAGGCTGCATCCGAGGTCGGTTTTAACAAATATGCGTCCAAAAACTGCAGTTTTCAGGTCACTATTTGTTAAAACGGTACGTCATCCAGAGCACGGCTCCCCTCTTTGCGCCACAAGGCCGTCCGCCCAGGGCGCAGAAAACGGCAAAGGCCCGCGCCCCACTATGATGGTGAGCGCGGGCCCTTTAAGACCTAAAGAAGAATTACTTCTCCTCGGTGGTCTCCTCAGCCTCAGCGGACTCAGCCTCAGCCTCTTCAGCCTTAGCTTCCTCGGCCTGCTTGGAGGCGGCAGCGCGGGTAGCGCGGTTTGCCTCGGAGGTCACGGTCTCCTCGAGAACGAGGGAGATCTGGGACATCGGGGCGTTGTCGCCGGAGCGGTTCTCCAGCTTGATGATGCGGGTGTAGCCACCCTCACGGTTCTCGAACTTCGGTGCCAGCTCATCAAAGAGGTGGGCAACGACATCCTTGTGCGGGATGAGCTTGAGAACTGCGCGACGGTCGGCAACGGTGCCGGCCTTCGCCTTGGTGATGATCTTCTCGATGTACGGACGAAGAACCTTCGCCTTGGCATCGGTGGTCTTGATTGCGCCGTGCTCGATCAGGCTCGCAGCCATGTTGCTCAGCAGGTGCTTCTGCTGGCTGGCGGAGCCGCCGAGACGCGGACCCTTCTTGGGGGTAGGCATTATGTACTCCTCGTGTGCGGATTAATTGAGCGCGCGACGGGGCGCGGTTGCCGCGCCGTCACGATTCAGTGGAATTCTTTACTCGGAATCGTCGGAAGCCGGGTCCTTGAAGTCACCGGTTTCTGCGTCGTAACCTTCCAGCTGGGTCGGGTCGAAGTCCTCAGGGGTGTCCTTGAGAGCCAGGCCCAAGTTAGCCAGCTTGATCTTTACCTCATTGATCGACTTCTGACCGAAGTTGCGGATATCCAGCAGGTCCGATTCGGTGCACTCAGCGAGCTCACCAACGGTGTGGATTTCCTGACGCTTCAGGCAGTTGTAGGAGCGGACGGAGAAGTTCAGATCCTCGATCGGCATGCTGTATGCAGCGATGTACTCCGTCTCCTGCGGGGACGGGCCAATCTCGATGCCCTCAGCGGCGGTGTTCAGCTCGCGAGCCAGGCCGAAGAGCTCGACCAGGGTGCCGCCGGCGGAAGCCAGGGCGTCGCGTGCGGAAATCGAGTTCTTGGTCTCGACGTCGATGATCAGCTTGTCAAAGTCGGTACGCTGCTCAACACGAGTAGCTTCGACCTTGTAGGAGACCTTCAGCACCGGGGAGTAGATCTGGTCGACCGGAATGCGGCCGATCTCTCCCGAGGTAGCAGCAGCCGGGACGTAGCCACGGCCGCGCTCGACGACGAGTTCCATCTCCAGCTTGGCGGACTCATTCAGCGATGCGATGTGCAGATCCGAGTTGTGGATCTCCACGCCAGCCGGCGGCTGGATATCGCCTGCAGTGACCTCACCCGGGCCTTCCTTGCTCAGGTACATCACGACCGGCTCATCGGAGTCGGAGGACAGAACCAAACCCTTGACATTCAGGATGATCTCGGAAACGTCTTCCTTCACACCATTGATGGTGGTGAACTCGTGGAGCACACCGTCAATCTTGATGGAGGTTACTGCCGCGCCCGGGATGGACGAAAGCAGCGTGCGACGAAGCGAGTTGCCAAGGGTGTAACCGAAGCCCGGCTCAAGCGGCTCGATAACGAACTTAGAGCGAGACGAGTCGATGAATTCCTCGGTGAGCTGAGGACGCTGGGAAATAAGCATGGAGTTTCTCCTTGTCGGCGCCCGCTATATGACGCCGGTAGAAGGGGTAAAGATGAAAGTGTCGAAGGATTACTTCGAGTAAAGCTCGACGATGAGCTGCTCCTGCAGCGGAACGTCGATCTGAGCGCGCTCGGGCAGCTGGTGCACGAGGATGCGCAGGGTGTCCGGAACGACCTGCAGCCACGCCGGAACGTTGGCGTCTACCAGGCGGTCCTGAGCCTCTTCGAACCATTCCATCTTCTGGGAACGCTCACGAACATCGATGATGTCGTACTGCGTAACGCGGAAGGAAGGAACGTTGATCTTCTTGCCGTTCACGGTGAAGTGACCGTGGGAGACAAGCTGGCGAGCCTGGCGGCGGGTGTTGGCCAGACCTGCACGGTAGATCACGTTGTCGAGACGGGACTCGAGCAGAACGACGAGGTTGTCACCGGTCTTGCCCGGGAGACGGTTAGCCTCGGCGTAGTAGCGGCGGAACTGACGCTCCAGCACACCGTAGGTGTACTTGGCCTTCTGCTTCTCCTGGAGCTGCAGCAGGTACTCAGATTCCTTGATGCGGTTGCGGCCAGCCTGTCCCGGGGGGTACGGGCGGCGCTCAAATGCCATGTCGCCGCCGACCAGGTCGACGCGCAGACGGCGGGATACGCGGGTAGCGGGGCCAGTATAACGAGCCATTTTCTTACCTCTTCCTTTCCCTTAAACCTTGCGGCGCTTGGTCGGACGGCAGCCGTTGTGCGGCTGTGGGGTGGCATCCGTGATCGAGGAAACCTCGAGGCCTGCAGCCTGCAGGGAACGGATTGCGGTCTCGCGGCCGGAGCCCGGACCCTTGACGAAAACGTCAACCTTCTTCATACCGTGGTCCATGGCCTTGCGGGCCGCGTTCTCAGCAGCCATCTGCGCTGCGAACGGGGTGGACTTACGGGAACCCTTGAAGCCGACGTGGCCGGAGGATGCCCAGGAGATGACAGCACCGTGCGGGTCCGTGATGGACACGATGGTGTTGTTGAAGGTGGACTTGATGTATGCGTGGCCAGCGGCCACGTTCTTCTTTACGACGCGACGACCACCACGGCGCGCGCCGGAACGAGTCTTGGGTGGCATGTTTTACTTCTTCTTTCCTGCGATCGTCTTCTTCGGACCCTTGCGCGTACGAGCGTTGGTCTTGGTGCGCTGACCACGAACGGGCAGGCCACGACGGTGGCGGATGCCCTGGTAGCAACCGATTTCAATCTTGCGACGGATATCAGCCTGAACCTGGCGGCGGAGGTCACCCTCTACCTTCCAGGTAGCCTCAATGACGTCACGCAGCGCCGACAGCTGATCGTCGTCGAGGTTGTCGGTGCGCAGGTCGGGAGAAATGCCGGTCTTTTCCAGCAGTTCCTTGGCACGGGAAGGCCCGATGCCGTAGATGTAGGTGAGAGCAACCTCCATGCGCTTGTTGCGCGGGAGGTCAACACCAGCTAGACGTGCCATATGGCTAGTCCTTTCGGGTTGTTACGATGGTTTTCTCCACATCCGTCCCCCGCCACACATACACTTTGCCCCGGGCCGTGCCGGGGAACTGTGGGCATGCTTAGCAGCGTGGGCTCAGGCCATCGCAGCCTGAGGTAAAAAAGGACGCAGCTAGTGCGTCCCGTGGGTGAGGAGGCTTACAGTCTTTACTTGTAGCGGTAGACGATGCGTCCGCGGGTCAGGTCATAAGGAGACAGCTCCACAACAACGCGGTCCTCTGGGAGGATGCGGATGTAGTGCTGACGCATCTTGCCCGAGATGTGGGCGAGTACCTTGTGTCCGTTGTCGAGTTCGACGCGGAACATTGCGTTGGGCAGGGGTTCAACGATGCGACCCTCAACCTCGATTGCGCCTTCCTTAGCCATAACCTCTACTTTTCTGGTGGAGTGCGTGCCGCGCTTGGCGCCGTCCCCACCTGCATGTTTGGTGTCTACTGCCTGGTGCCTCCAGCAACCACTTCGGCTGCGTACAGACACCAGCATTAGAGCATACGCTGCGAAGACGGGTTTTCCAAATGCAGAAACCTCCCGTCACCACATGGTGCGGGAGGCTGATGCTATGTAGCGGTGACTCGCTCACCGCTACATCTTAGTAAATGAAGACCTTGGAGCCCATCGGCACATCATTCCAGTAGCGCACGGCATCCTGGTGGGTCAGGCGCACGCAGCCATTGGACTGGTATGCCGGGGAACCCTCGTGGAAGGCGTGGCCATTGTTGGTGAAGTACATGGCGTAGGGCATCGGAGCGTTACCGAACTCCCAGGAGATCTCGTCCTTGATCTTACGGTTGATGTAGAAGGTACCGGCTGGGGTCTCCTCACCCGGCTTACCGGTAGACATACCCTGCGCGACGTAGGTGACGTTGCCGTTGCCGTCCTGCAGCCAGGTGCGGCGGCCATCGCGGTCCACACAGATGCGTGCATCCGCCGGGCACGGGCCAACATCGAAGCGCTGGGCCTGACGCTCGGCCTCAGCCTTGCGGGCGGCTTCCTCAGCGGCGACCTTCTCGCGAGCAATCTGCTCAGCGTGGGCGCGCTCTTCAGCTTCGCGAGCGGCGCGGATCTCAGCGTTCTTCTGGTCAATCAGACCCGGGAAAATCAGCTCGATAGCACCATCGATAACCGGGCGGAGAGCGTCAGCCGCCTGCGGGTTAACGCTCTGGAGCGTCTCCAGCATCTGGTTGCGGCTATTCCACGCGTTCTCGCGGGTCTGGCCAGCGAACTCATCAAGCTGGGTCTGAACGTCGGAGGACAGGGTTTCGATCGAAGGAACCGTCTGTGCGTTGGCGGCTGGAGCAACCGAGAGAGTGGCGGTTACCAGGCCAATTGCGGTGGCGCGATGTAGGGAACGGGCGCCAACTAGGGAGCGAATCTTAGACATGGCAAGAAGTATAAACCTTCTTTAGGCGAAATGCCTACCCAGGACACAGGTTTTAAAAACGTTGAGTCAGGATACGAGGACCATTCTCCGTGGCCGCCACCGTGTGCTCCCAGTGGGCAGACAGTGAACCGTCGAGCGTCACGACAGTCCAATCATCCTCGAGGACTTCGTTGTCCTCGGTGCCCAGAGTCAGCATCGGCTCAATGGCGAGAACGGAGCCCTTCTGAATGATGGGCCCACGCCCCGCCTTACCTTCATTAGCCAGGTAAGGCTCTTCGTGCATCTCACGGCCAATACCGTGGCCGCCGTAGCCATCAACGATGAATAGCTCGACGCCGAATTTATCCTCGGCGCGGTAGGTGGCCTGCTCGAGGGCTGCGGAGACGTCGGTAAGCCGGTTGCCGGGAACCATGGCCTTGAGGCCTTCGTATAGGACCCATTCGGTGGCGTCGCTCAGCGCCTGCGCCTCAGGGCTGAGCTTGCCGACGCCAAACGTCCACGCACTATCCCCCACCCAGCCGTCGAGCGTGGCGCCGCAGTCGATGGAAACAAGATCTCCTTCCGCAAGAAGGAGATCCTTGGTGGGGATACCATGGACAATTACGTCATTGACGGACGCACAAATAGAGCCCGGGAATCCGCCATAGCCCTTGAAGGTGGGCACAGCGCCTGCATCCCGAATGGTTTGCTCGGCTACTTCATCGAGCTCGAGCGTGCTCACTCCCACTACGGCGGCGGCACGCACCGCCTGCAGGGCGCGGCCGACGATTTCGCCTGCCGCCTGCATGGCGTCGAGCTCGCCCGGGGTGCGAGCAGGGATGGTCTTAGTGCGTCGTCGAAAAGCCATGGCTAAAGGATGAGCTACTTGCCCATCGCCTGAAGGGTGCGCTCGTTGATGTCCTCAACGTTGCCTTCAGCCTTGATGGAGATGATGGCATCGCCGTAGTGCTCGATGAGCGGGAAGGTCTCCTCACGGTAGACACCCAGGCGGGTGCGGATGGTCTCCTCGGTGTCGTCCGCGCGGCCACGAGCAAGCATGCGCTCGACCACGACGTCCTCGGACACCTCAAAGTTGAGGACGCCATCGAGCTTCAGGCCTTTGTCAGCGAGGAGCTTCTCCAGGATGTCGGCCTGCTCCACGGTGCGCGGGAAGCCATCAAGAAGGAAGCCGTCCTTGGCGTCATCCTGGTTGAGGCGATCCTCCACCATGCGGGCGGTGACGTCAGTCGGCACCAACTTGCCGGCGTCGATGTAGGACTTGGCCTCGACGCCGAGTGGGGTGCCCTCACCAATGTTGGCGCGGAAGAGGTCACCGGTGGAGATGTGCGGAACGCCGAGCTTCTCGCTGAGGAGAGCGGCTTGGGTGCCCTTGCCGGCACCGGGAGGGCCAAGGAGTACGTAACGCATTACTTAAGTAGTCCTTCGTAGTTGGATTGTAGGAGCTGGGACTCGATTTGCTTGACCGTGGTCAGGGCCACCGAGACCATAATGAGGATGGCGGTACCACCGAAAGCGGAGGTGCCGGCGGCACCAGCGCTGCCGATTCCGAGATCCAGGAGGATATTTGGAAGGACGGCGATAACCGCTAGGTAGATCGAGCCGACGAACAACAGACGGTTCATGACGAAACCTAGGTACTCGGCGGTCGGTCGGCCCGGGCGGATGCCCGGGATAAATCCACCATACTTCTTCATGTTCTCCGCCTGCTCGGCCGGGTCATATTGAACCGACACGTAGAAGTAGGAGAAGAAGATGGTGAGCACGAAGTAGAGAACGATGTACTGCCAGGAGCTCGGCGCCTGCAAGTGTGCAATGACGTTGCGCTGCCACCAGTTATCGGACACGCCCGGGGAACCGGAGTTGACGATCTGAGTGATGAGCACCGGCATGTAGATCAGCGAGGAAGCGAAGATGACCGGGATAACGCCGGCCTGGTTGACCTTGAGCGGCAGGTAGGTGGAGGAACCACCGTACTGGCGGCGTCCCACCATACGCTTGGCGTACTGCACCGGGATGCGGCGCTGGCCCTGCTCGATGAAGGTAATGCCCACAACGAGGACGATGAGACCGGTAAGAACCATGGCGAAGACCAGGCCGCCATTGTTCTGGAAGATGTTGACACCGTCGGTAGGAAGGCGGGTAGCGATACCGGCGAAGATCATCAGCGACATACCGTTGCCGATGCCCTTCTCAGTAATCAACTCACCCATCCACATGACGAGGATGGCGCCGGAGGTCATGGTGATCACGAGCACGATGAGGGTGAAGAAGTTACGGTCCTCCGCCAGGACACGCACGCCTTGTCCCAAGAGCTGCTCGCGGTCCGCCAGAGCTACGATGCCCGAAGACTGCAGCAGCGCCAGCGCCAGGGTGAGGTAGCGCGTGTACTGCGTCATCTTGGCCTGACCGGATTGCCCCTCCTTCTTCAGCTGCTCGAAGTGGGGAATAACCACGGTGAGCAGCTGCACGATAATCGACGCCGTAATGTACGGCATGATGCCGATGGCGAAGATGGACAGCTGCAGCAGCGCACCACCGGAGAACAGGTTGATCACCGAGTAAAGGTTGCCTGCTTCCTCCGTGAGGTCACGAAGACGGCCGGCGATGGTGGCGTAATCAACGCCCGGCGACGGGATCTGTGCGCCAACGCGGTAGAGGATAATCAACACGAGCGTGAAGATGATCTTCTTACGCAGGTCGGCATCTTTGAAAGCCTGCAAAATGGCGGACACTACTTAATCCTCCTGGCCTACCGCGCTTGTTGTGCGGTTCGAATTCGCCGCGCACGGGGGTGGATCTCATCTGTTCCCAAAAGTTAAGAGCCTTTTTAAGGTCTCTCATAGGAACGGTTGAACACTTTTGACCCCATTACCCTACCAGCCTCGGCCACTTTCGCCACATTGACCCCGTTTACGCCGCCCTAACCAGGAGGACATATCCCCTCCCTTAGCGCCATTTATGGATCGGGCCTACCATGGTCCGTGTTGCTTCGCGGCAATGTCCTTACAAGATTTCTGCGTCTTTTCGACCTCCCCCGCGACGCCCGGGACGTCTCGGAGTATGGACGTTCTTTATCAGCCAGACGATGAACCGAAAGAAGTATGTAATTTTATGAGTAAGCGATTTACCCCGATGACTGTGGCCGAGATTATCGATACTTTCATCCCCAGCCCCAACCCCTTCCGCTGGGAGGCTTTCGACGGCTCCTCCACTGGCCCGGTTGATGCACAGTTCACCGTCAAGATCAATAACCTCCAAGGCTTGGCTTATATCGCTACTCACCCAGGGGACGTCGGATTTGCCCGCGCCTATGTCACCGATGGCATCACCGTCGAAGGCGAGCACCCTGCGCATCCTTATGGCATCTTCGACGCTTTGCACGCGATGTATGACAAGTTCTCCCGCCCCGATGCCATGACGCTGGCCCGGGTAGCCCGCTCTTTGGCTTCGATGGGAGCCTTTCAGATCCAGCCGGTCCCCGAGGTCGAGCGCGCGTCTTGGCTGCGCCGCAAGCTGCACGAAGGATTGTCCAAGCACTCCAAGGAGCGCGACGCGGACGTCATCTCCGATCACTACGACGTGGGCAATGACTTCTACGAGCTTTTTCTCGGTGACTCGATGACGTATACCTGCGCCTACTACCCCTCCCCCGACGCCACGCTGGATGAGGCCCAGGAAAACAAGTATCGCCTCATCTTCGACAAGTTGCGGCTCAAGGAGGGTGACCGCCACCTGGACGTCGGCTGCGGCTGGGGCGGCATGGTGCGCTACGCCGCCAAGCGCGGTGTGAAGTCCCTCGGCGTAACCCTCTCCAAGGAGCAGGCTGAGTGGGGCCAGGCCAAGATCAAGGAGGAGGGTCTCGAGGACCTCGCGGAAATCCGCTTCCTGGACTATCGCGACGTCACCGAGGAAGGCTTCGACGCCATCTCCGCCATCGGGCTACTCGAGCACATTGGCGTCAAGAACTACCCGGACTTCTTTAGCTTCCTCAACGGCAAACTTAAGCCGGGCGGATTGATGCTCAACCACTGCATCACCTACCCGGATAATCACAAGACCCCGAAGGGCGGCTTCATCGACCGCTATATCTTCCCCGACGGTGAGCTCTCCGGCTCCGGCACCATTACGAAGTGCATGCAGGACGCCGGCTTCGAAGTTGTCCACACGGAATCCCTACGCTTCGACTACATGCGCACTCTGCACGATTGGTGCGAAAACCTTAAGGAGACGTGGGAGGAGGCCTGCTCTCTGGTGGGCCTGCCCACCGCGCGCCTGTGGGCCATCTATATGGCCGGATCCGAGTGGGGCTTCGAGCACAACATCATCAACCTGTACCACTTCTTGGGAGTCAAGCTGGGTGAGGCCGGTTCTCGTTCCGGCGTGCCCGAGCGCCGCTGGTGGGAAGATTCGCGCTTCTAAAGACTTAAAGGAATTCTATGTTGACTGATCTCATTCGCAATCACCACAGCGTCGATGCCGTGGAGATCCCGCTGGTGGGCGGGAAGGCGCACAGGCAAGGCGTCGATAAGCTCCTGCGTAGCTTCCGCGCGGTGCCGAAGGATAAGCGCGTACGTCTGGCGAAGAAAACCTCGAATCTTTTCCGCGGGCGCAGCGGCGAGCAGGTGGGGCTCGACGTGTCCGGTCTGAGTGGGGTCATTGAGGTCGATCCGATTGCGCAGACCGCCGAGGTCCAGGGCATGTGTACCTACGAGGACCTTGTCGACGCCACCTTGCCGCACGGCCTGATGCCCTTCGTGGTGCCGCAGCTCAAGACCATTACGCTGGGCGGCGCTGTGACGGGCATGGGCGTGGAGTCCACGAGCTTCCGCGATGGATTGCCGCACGAATCCGTGCTGGAGATGGACATCCTCACCGGTACTGGCGAGATTCTCACGTGCTCACGTGAGGAGAACGTCGATCTCTTCCGCCTCTTCCCCAACTCCTACGGTTCCTTGGGCTATGCGGTGCGCCTCAAGATTGAGCTGCGCGCGGTGAAGCCTTACGTGGAGCTGAGGGAGGTGCGCTTCCACGACTTTGAGTCCTTGGCACGCACGCTTGACGACGTCTCCCGCACCCACTCCTATGACGGCCTCGATGTCCACGGCCTAGATGGCGTGGTCTTCTCTCCGGAGGAATCCTACCTGGTCATGGCCCGTTTCACGGAGGAGGAGGGCCCAACCTCCGACTACACGAGGGAGGAGATTTTCTACCGCAGCCTCCAGCACGCCCGCGGTATCCGCCGCGACCGCCTCACGGTGCGCGATTACATCTGGCGCTGGGATACTGACTGGTTCTGGTGCTCGCGAGCCTTCGGCGCGCAGAATCCGCGGGTGCGCAAGGTGTGGCCGCGGCAGCTG
Source organism: Corynebacterium sp. HMSC074E01 (assembly GCF_001808885.1). NCBI lineage: Bacteria > Bacillati > Actinomycetota > Actinomycetes > Mycobacteriales > Corynebacteriaceae > Corynebacterium > Corynebacterium sp. HMSC074E01. The sequence goes on along the minus strand of NZ_KV794853.1, from coordinate 22,116 downwards.
CGGCGCAGTTCCTTCTACTGGAAGCTCGTGCGCCTGGACCGGAAATACGAGCTGGAGTACAACTTCATCAAGAAGCCGAAGGGCCTGCCGCGGGGTGAGCGCGTGGTGCAGGACATCGAGGTCACCCCGGAGAACTTGCCGGAGTTCTTGGACTGGTTCTTTGCGGCCTCCGATATCCAGCCGGTGTGGCTGTGCCCGATTCGGTTGCGCGAGGGCGTCGAAGACCTCGTTGGTACGGGCACGCTGGCCGCTGATTCCCCGGCCCCGTGGCCGCTGTACCCGCTGCGCCCGGGCCAGACCTGGGTCAACGTGGGCTTTTGGTCAGGCGTAGAGGGAAATCACATCGATCCCTCCGCCCCGGGCAACGGCGCCTTCAACCGCGTCATCGAGGCGAAAGTCAGCGAACTCGGCGGGCATAAGTCGTTGTACTCGGAAGCCTTCTACTCCCCCGAGCAATTTGCCGAACTCTACGGCGGTGACCTACCAGACCGCATCAAGGCCGTCACCGATCCGGATGGCCGCTTCCCCGGCCTCTATGAAAAGACGGTCAACGACGCCTAACATTCCCACAACCGAAACTGCACCTGCACCTCAGCCGCATAAACTTCGTGCCATAAGGTTCCTCTCAAAAGGCATTAGTACCTTTTGAGAGATGCCATTTGCGGCCCTCCCCGCGAAAACTCCCAGGTCAACACATAACAATCGGACCATAAGGTGCTCCTCAAAAGGTACTAATGCCTTTTGCGGCCTGCTGGAGTGCCCCGAAAACACCAAAAGCCCTCCCGAAGGCCACTCGGAAGTAGCGCCACGGGAGGGCGATGGCTCTCACAGAGCCTGGAGAGAATTACTTGGTTGCGGTGGCGGTGCCGCCAGCAGCCTCGATCTTCTCAACAGCAGACTTGGAGAACTTGTCAGCGGTGACGTTCAACTTAACGTTGATCTCACCGTTGCCCAGAACCTTGACCGGCTGGTTCTTGCGAACCAGGCCAGCAGCAACGATGCCCGCAACGGTGACGTCGCCACCGTTAGCGAAAGCCTCTGCGAGGTCAGCAACGTTGACTACCTGGTACTCAACATGGTTCGGGTTCTTGAAGCCCTTGAGCTTCGGCAGACGCATGTGGATCGGCATCTGGCCACCCTCGAAAGCAGCGGAAACCTGCTTACGAGCACCGGTGCCCTTGGTACCGCGACCAGCGGTCTTACCCTTGGATGCCTCACCGCGGCCGACGCGGGTCTTGGGCTTGTTGGAGCCTGCGGCCGGGCGCAGGTCGTGGAGCTTGATGATATCAGCCATGGTTTACTCCCCTGCCACTTCTTCGACGGTGACCAGGTGACGCACCTTGTGAACCATACCGCGGATGATCGGGGTGTCCTGCTTCACAACAGAGTGACCGATGCGCTTGAGACCAAGCGACTCCATGTTTGCGCGGTGGTTCGGCTTGGTGCCCACAAGGCCCTTTACCTGAGTAATCTTCAGAGCCATTGCTTATGCCTCCTGACCTGCGCGCTTGCGCAGCATCTGGGCCGGTGCGACCTCCTCGAGGGACTTGCCACGACGTGCGGCAACTTCCTCCGGGCGAACCAGCTGCTTGAGGCCGTCCACGGTAGCGCGGACGACGTTGAGAGCGTTGTCGGAGCCCAGGGACTTCGACAGAATGTCCTGCACACCAGCGCACTCAAGCACCGGACGAGCAGCACCGCCGGCGATGACACCGGTACCCGGAGCGGCCGGCTTCATCATGACGATGCCAGCGGCGTCGCGACCCTCAACCGGGTGGGTAATGGTGCCAGCAATCATCGGGACGCGGAAGAAGTTCTTGCGAGCCTCTTCTGCACCCTTCTGGATTGCGGCCGGGACTTCCTTGGCCTTGCCGTAGCCGACGCCCACCATGCCCTGGCCGTCGCCAACGACGACGAGAGCGGTGAAGGACATGTTGCGGCCACCCTTAACGGTCTTAGCGACGCGGTTGATGGTCACAACGCGCTCGATGTACTTATCGCGCTCGTTGTCCTGGTGGTTGCGGCGGTCGTTACGACGGCCGTTGTTGCGACCCTTGCGGTCGTTGTTGTTCTCGGCGGAGCGTCCGCCGTCACGCTGTTCACGGTCCGACATTAGGCGTTCCTTCCGTTGATGTTTCCGTATGCCTTAATCATTAGAACTGCAGACCACCTTCGCGAGCGGCGTCGGCCAGCGCGGCAACGCGGCCGTGGTACTTGTAGCCTGCACGGTCGAAGACGACCTGCTCGATGCCAGCGGCCTTGGCGCGCTCAGCGATGAGCTGGCCTACCTTGGCAGCCTTGGCCTTCTTATCGCCCTCGAGTGCACGCACGTCGGCTTCCATGGAGGAAGCGGCAGCCAGGGTGTGGCCGGCCAGGTCATCGATGACCTGAACGTGCATGTGGCGGGAGGAGCGGTGAACGACCAGACGCGGTGCCTCAGGGGTGCCGCGGAGGGTCTTACGGATGCGGAAGTGGCGGCGCGCGCGTGCTTCACGACGACGCGAGGAAATGTCCTTGCCAACCGGGGTGCGCTTTGCGTTTTCAGTGTTAGCCATTGCTTACTTACCCGTCTTTCCGACCTTACGGCGGACTTGCTCGCCGCCGTAGCGAATACCCTTGCCCTTGTAAGGATCGTCCTTACGCAGGCGGCGGATGTACGCGGCGACCTGTCCAACCAGTTGCTTGTCAATACCAGATACGGAGAGCTTGGTTGCGCCATCCACAGCGAAGGTGATGCCCTCCGGAGCCTCGATGAGGATCGGGTGGGAGTAACCCAGAGAGAACTCTAGGTCCTTACCCTTCTGCTGGACACGGTAACCAACACCGAAGATTTCCATCTTCTTGGTGTAGCCCTCGGTCACGCCAACAACGGCGTTGTTGACCAGGGAGCGGGACAGACCGTGCAGGGCGCGGTTCTTGCGGTCGTCATCCGGACGGGAGACCTTGATCTCATCGTCCTCGACGGCTGCGGTGATCGGCTCCGGCAGCTCAACCTCGAGGGTGCCCTTGGAACCCTTAACGTTGACAACCTGGCCGTTGATGGTGATCTCGACGCCCTTCGGGACGGCGATAGGTGCTAGACCGATACGAGACATGTGTCAATCCTCCCTTACCAGACGTAGGCGAGAACTTCTCCGCCTACACCCTTCTCCTGAGCCTGACGGTCGGTGAGCAGACCCTGGGACGTGGAGATGATGGCCACGCCCAGGCCGCCCAGAACCTGCGGCAGTTCGGTGGACTTTGCGTACACACGCAGACCCGGCTTAGACACGCGACGCAGACCCGAGAGGGAACGCTCACGGTTGTTGTACTTAAGCTCGAGGGACAGCTCGCGGCCCTCGACGGAGTAGTCAGCGATGTAGCCTTCCTGCTTCAAGATCTCAGCGATGTTCGCCTTGAGCTTGGAGGTCGGCATCGACACGACGTCGTGGTGCGCATTAGATGCGTTGCGCACGCGCGACAGCATGTCGGCAATAGGATCAGTCATAGTCATATGAGTGACCTTTAACCTTTCTCGTTGCGGTTCCCATAATGCTCACCAAAGCGTTTTCCGTGTGATTTCGGGCTACTCACGCTCCCCGCAGTCAATACCGCGAGGCGCTCGCCACCCTTTGATACAGACAACGGTCCGCTATCTACGGCGAGGGGCCTACAACAAAGTAGATGATTTTCAATTCTTCCGGCTTGGCACGTTTCCGCACCTCCTGCACTGTTTTCGCGGCGCAGGAGTGGAAAAATGCAAGTCCGTCGGATTACCCTACCCGCTGACATGCAGTTTTCCAAAACGCGTTAGCATAGGAAGCCATGAGCGAAACACCTGATCCGATCCGCACCGCCCATCAGTGGCTGGAAGAGGCCGCCGAGCTAATCGGAGTCTCCCCTGAGGAGGCCACCGCCCTGGTCAAGGAACTTCTCGATCTGACCAAGGACGTTGCGCATACCCAGTCCCGTCCCGCTGCTCCCCTGACGGCGTACCTAGTGGGCTTAGCTTCCAAAAACCCCCAGGAAGCCCGCGCGCATATCGCCACGTTGAAGGAGGCCCTCAACCGATGAGTGGTCGCGTCAACGCCACCTTCGCCGTAACAAAGGTGCGCCTCAACGAAGACGGGCAGGTCATACAGGTCGATACGCGCGGCGATACCGTCACGGGCGAAGAGCCCTTGGAGATCCGCGTGGGCGGGCAGACGTTGACCACGACGATGCGCACGCCGGGCCACGACGTCGAGTTGGCCCACGGTTTCCTCCACTCGGAAGGCCATATCAGCTCCGCAAGCGACCTCAAGGAGGCCCGCTATTGCGCGGGCGCCTCCGCGGACGGGCGCAATCCCTATAATCTGCTGGATGTCGAGCTAACTAACCCGCACGCCATCACGCTGGCTGATCTGCGCCTGACCACCACCACATCCGCCTGCGGGGTGTGCGGCACTTCCTCCATCGAGGCGCTGATGAAGCAGAGCCGCTACGAGATTCCGCAGGTGCCGGTGGATCCGGGGGTCGTCGCCAAGCTGCCCGAGACCCTGAAGCGGGAGCAAAAACAGTTCCGCAAGACCGGCGGCATTCACGCCGCTGGGGCCTTTACTCTCGACGGCGAGCCCATCGTGGTGCGCGAGGACGTCGGCAGGCACAACGCCGCCGATAAAGTCATTGGCCACCTACTCATGGAAGGCATGCTACCTGCCAGTGACCTCATTCTCGTCATGAGTTCGCGCGCCAGTTTCGAGCTGGTCAACAAAGCGGCGATGGCCGGCTTTGGCATGCTCGTTGCGGTTTCGGCGGCTTCCTCCCTAGCCGTGGAAACCGCCCGGGAGACCGGCATGGCGCTGGTTGGCTTCGCGCGCGGCGACCGCTTCAACCTCTACTCGGGCGAACTTAATCGCGGTACGCTTCCGGGCCAGAGTTAAGCCAGGCATACACGCCGCCAATAAGGAAGCCGCCGCCGATGAGGTTTCCCACCCACACGATGGACCAGTTGGCCAGGACCGCACCGAGAGTAAAGCCCTCAGGCAGCGGACTGGCACAGAAGAAGGTCAGGGTCATCAGGCAGAAGTTGGCGATAACGTGCTCCAGCCCCAGGCCCACAAAGCAGGCGATGATCGGCACGATGACGAAGAACTTGGATACCACATCCTTGGCAAAGACCGCGCCGACGATAGCCATGTTGACCACGAAGTTGGCCAGCATAGCCTCCACCAGCAGCCCGCCTGGGCCCTTGATGAGCTTGCCCATCGCGAGGTTGGCGATGAGATGGTTCGGGTCGATGCCGCCCAGCTTGGCCGACATTCCCATGGCTGCGGCAAAGAGGGCAGCACCAACCAGGTTGAACAGCGTCGTCACCACCAGCAGCCACAGGGCCTTGCCCCAGCCCACGTGCTTTGTTGCGGCGCCATAGACCATGTACATCATGTTGCCGGTGGCCAGCTCCGCGCCAAGAAGGACGATGGCAAACAGTCCCAAGCCGAACAGGCATGCAAAGACCAGCGAGCCCAGACCTTCCGCATGCTTCTCGACGCCCATCCCCATCACCGCAGCAAACGCCGTGCCGATAGCGAGGTACACGCCCGCCAGGGTGGAGCGCACGGCGAAACGGGCGAAGAATTCATCGAGCAACGTGACCTTCTTCTTCACCGCAGCTGCCACAGCGTCATTCAGGGACATCATTTACCTCACCGGATAGATAGTTCACGGACGCCAGTAGTTTACTCCCCGCCTCTTCATTCCTCAGAGGAAACACTGCCTCCGTCTTGTTGCGAGAAGGAGTGCAAGCGCAAAATTCCCCGGCCTCCTTACGGAGTACCGGGGATGCTCTTCACCTATGTATTAGGCGGAAGAATTCGCTACGTTACTTGAACGGGAAGCCGAGCTCGCGCAGGAGCTTGCGGCCCTCTTCGTCGTTGGTAGCGGAGGTCACGACGGTGATGTCCATACCACGCGGGCGGTCCACCTTGTCGATGTCGATCTCGTAGAACATGGTCTGCTCGCTGAGGCCAAAGGTGTAGTTGCCGTGGCCGTCGAACTGCTGGTCGGAGAGACCGCGGAAGTCGCGAATACGCGGCAGCGCGATGGTCAGCAGGCGGTCCAGGAACTCCCACATGCGGTCGCCGCGCAGGGTAACGCGCGCACCGATGGGCATGCCCTCACGGAGCTTGAAGTTAGCGATGGACTTCTTAGCGCGACGCACCTGCGGCTTCTGGCCGGTGATAGCGGTAAGGTCCTCGAGAGCACCGTTGATCATCTTGGAGTCGCGGGCAGCGTCGCCCACACCCATGTTGACAACAACCTTGGTGACGCCCGGAATCTGCATCACGTTCTCGTACTTGAACTCTTCGTTCAGAGCCTTCTTGATTTCCTCGCGGTAGCGGGTCTTCAGACGCGGAGTGTAATTCTCGCTCATGTTAGATGTCCTTCCCGTTGCTACGTGCGATGCGGACCTTCTTGCCGTTTTCGTCGAAACGGTAGCCCACGCGGGTCGGGTTGCCCTCGGAGTCAACGATCGCAACGTTGGACACGTGGATCGGAGCTTCCTGGGTCACGATTCCGCCGGACTCGGCGCCACGCTCGGTAGCGGAGTTAGCAACGTGCTTCTTGACGCGATTGACGCCCTCAACGAGGACCTTGTCGCGCTTCGGGTATGCCTCGATGACCTTGCCCTTCGCGCCCTTGTCCGGGCCCGAAATGACGATCACCATATCGCCCTTATGAATCTTCATAAGACTAGATCACCTCCGGTGCGAGAGAAACGATCTTCATGAAGCGCTTGTCACGAAGTTCGCGAGCAACCGGGCCGAAGATGCGAGTACCGCGCGGCTCGTTGTCACCCTTGAGAATAACTGCGGCGTTTTCATCGAATGCGATGTAGGAGCCGTCCGGACGACGGGTCTCCTTCTTGGCGCGTACGATGACGGCCTTGACGATGTCGCCTTCCTTTACGTTGCCACCCGGGATGGCTTCCTTGACAGTGGCGACGACGATGTCACCAATGCCAGCGAAACGTCGAACGGAGCCGCCGAGAACGCGGATGACGAGAATCTCTCGTGCACCGGAGTTGTCGGCGACGCGCAGACGCGATTCTTGCTGAATCACTATGGGTCTCCTGACCTGGATTAACGTGCGTCAAGATTTCCGTCCTTGACACACCTGGTCTACTTGCTTACGTGGCACAGGCTGTGCGACGAACTCGCTGTTCACAGCGGTCGAAGGGTCTCGGTGCGGCGATTCGGAAACGCATCGCACTGCACCGACCGGCCATATGCAACCCATACATTCAAGCATGACCTTGGCCATTTCCCCAAATCGCGCGCTGCACCACTTCCCTGGCCCACGACACTTCTCATCCCCTCAAACCCAAATGTGCAGACCTCAAAGTGCAGAGGCGCTGGTGGCGTCGTGAAGCGCACGCGCAGTGCTTGGCGACGACCAGCAGGTCTGCACTTCCAGGTCTGCACTTGTGGAAGCGGCGGACGGGCCCTAGGCCTTGTCCACTGAAGCGCCCCTAGGCCTTGGAGGCTGATGCGGCAGGTGCTGCATCAACAGGTTCCGGTTTCGGGTCCACGGTGAGAAGTGCCTCGCCGAAGGAGATCTCCTCGCCCGTGGCAAAGGCCGGCAAGACCGGGCCCGTCTTCTTCGAGTTGGACACGACGACCGGCGTGGTCACCGGGTAGTCGGCCGCCTTGATGGCCTCGATGTCGAACTCACAGAGAAGCTCGCCGGCCTTCACCTCATCGCCCTTAGACACGTGCGAGGTGAAGTGCTCGCCCTTCAGGTTCACGGTATCGAAGCCGATGTGCATGAGGATGTCCACGTTGTTGCCGTCGGCATCCTTGCCGCGCACGGCATAAGCATGCTTGGAGGGGAAGGTGACGGTCACCTTGCCGTCAATCGGGGAGACGAGGCGCCCCTCGGTCGGCTCGACGGCCGCGCCCGCGCCCAGCTTGCCGGCGGCAAACATCGGGTCCGAGACCGATTCCAAGGCAATAGCTTTTCCAGCCAGCGGGGAGGCCACGCGGAAGGCGTTCGGGTCGGCGGTGGCGGCAGGCACCGCCCCACCTACGCCAGTGCCGGCAGCACCGGCCTCATCGGGGTCGATGGAACCATTCTTGGCAATCAGGTAGCGGCCATAACCAAAGGCCACGCCGAAAGCGAGGATCAAAGAGGTAAAAGCGCAGATGAAGAACTGCGTGTAATCCTCAGGACGCATGGAGACGAAGCCGATGAAGCCGGCGGCGCCGAGGGCGGTTGCTTTGACGTCGAAAAGCGCAATGAGCGTCGCGGCAATCGCGGAGGCACCCATGCCGATGTAGAACGGCCAGCGCAGTCGCAGGTTCACACCGAAGATGGCGGGCTCGGTAATACCGAAGAGTGCGGAGACACCCGAAGCACCGGACAGGCCCTTGAGCTTCTCAGAACGGGCAAGGAAGTAAACCGCCAGGGCCACACCGCCCTGGGCAATATTGGCCACGGAAGCCACCGCGAAGATGAAGGAGCCGCCCTCGTTCCACAGCATGGTCTCGATCGGCGGGAAGGATTGGTGCAGGCCCGTGATCACAATGGGCGAGTAGAACAGACCAAAGATGAAGCCGCCCACCGGGCCGGCGAAGGTGTAGAGGTCATTCAGGCCAGCACCCAGCATGTCGCCAGCGGTACGCAGCACCGGGCCCACCGCAATAAAGGTGATAAAGCCCGTCACCAGCAACGTCAGCAGCGGGGTAAGCAGGAAGTCCACCGTGCCCTTGAGGTGCTTGTGCAGGAATTTCTCTATCGTGGCAAGAATCCAGGCAATGACCAGAATCGGCAGGATGGAACCTTGGTAGCCGGCTTGGGCCACGTCGAGGCCGAAGATGTTCCAGTAGGTCATCTCCCCTGCCTCGATGGTCGCGGCCACCTGGTAACCATTGACCAGGTCCGGCATCACCATGGCCATGGCCATGCCGGCGCCGAGGAACTCGTTACCACCGAAGCGTTTGGTGGCAGTAAAGCCCACCAAAATAGGCAAGAACGCAAACGGCGCGGAGGCCAAGAGGTTAATAAGCCCGGCAACATCGGCCATAGCCGGGAACATCTCAATAACGGACTGCTCACCGAACAGGCCGTTGACGGTCAGCACGTTGTTGAGCGCCATGAGCAGACCGCCGCCGACCAGAATCGGGATGAGCGGCACGAAGATATCCGCGAGGACCTTCACCGCGCGGGAGAACCAGTTGCCGGAATCCGCGGCAATGTCCTTGAGCTTGTCGGTGGAGACCGCGATGTCCTTGGTGGTTATTTTGTTGAGCTGGTCAAAGACGATGTTGACATCGCCCGGGCCGACGATGACCTGGAACATGCCGCCGGCCTCAAAGATACCCTTGAGATCCGGATCGTTTTCCAGCGCGGCCTTGTCGACCTTCTTGCTGTCTTTCAGCACCATGCGCAGGCGGGTGGCGCAGTGCGCCAGCGCCACGATGTTGTCCTCGCCGCCGATGGCTGAGAGTATTCGCGCCGCAACCTGTGAGTGATCCATTCCGGCGTGCCTCCTCGGAGAGTGAGATGAACTAAATAGCGTCACCTCTTATTAGACACGCTGCCCAACATAAAGCCAAGTAATCGGGCGCAAATATAGGAGAGTTCACACCCTAACGGGCCTCCCAGCCGTTCCAACGAGCATCGCTGGCGCCAAAGACTGCCGACGCCCCCGCAATCCGCCCATCGCCCGCGAAGACCTCCACCGCGCAGCCATCCGCGATGAGCTCCACAGAACCCGCCGGGCACGGCACGACGCGCTCATCCTCACCAGAGCTCAGCCGCAACTCTCTCCCGCCGTAAGTGACGCGGAAGGCCTCGGCCCCGGAGTCGTCGACAAGCACGTACGTCCCCTCACCGGCCGTCAGCGTGGCTACCGAACCGAACCCCTCTCGCGCCGACTCCGCGGGCACTGAAGGAAGGGACCACAACGGCGCCTGGCGCAACCAGCCATCCTCCAGCCACACGCGCCGCGGCAGGGTCAGCGTGTGGACCCAGCCCTGGGCAACCGTCGGGGTGTCATCCTGCGCGGGCAACCCCATCCACCCGAGCATGATGGCCTCGCCATCCTTTTCCACCAGCTGTGGCGCATAAAACTGGTGGCCATAGTCCAGCTCGCTAAAACCTCGCTCCACGTGGAAGACCGTGCCCTCCAGACGGCCCACGAGGTAGCCGCACTGATCGGAGGAGGCGTAGTGCGTGGTGTCGTCGGCAAGCGCAGGCTCAAGACCTTGCGGGCAGATGACCAGGACGTCCTTGTCCTCCCCCGTCGCGCGGTCACGCATAGTGACGAGGTTGGGACATTCCCACATGTAGCCGCCCGGCACCAGGTCGGGGCTCAGGCCCGGCTCAGCGCCCGAGGTGTCAAAGGTGAGCGCACCTTGGAAGGACCACTGCGCCAGATCCTTAGAACGGTAGAGCACCACGTGCCCCGTTTCATCCTCCGCCTGGGCGCCGAGCACCATGCGCCAGCCGTCCTTGTCACGGGCGATCTGGGGATCGCGGTAATGCCCCGTGAAGCCCTCCGCGGGCCCATTGATGAGTGGGTTCGCGGGATCGTGCTCGTACACGCCGCCTTCTGGACCACCCGCATCTACGGCACGGACGCGGTTCTGCGAGGGAATCCGCGCGCCGTCGCGCTTCAGGTTGCCGGTATAAAACAGCCAGACATCTTCACCGTCGACCACCGCACCGCCCGAGTAGCAACCGTGGGCGTCGTGCTCACGGATGGGGTACAGCGCGTCCGGGTAGTGCCGCCACGGCTTCGCCTCGCTCAAGGAAGCCACGGCATGTCCCCAGCCCGTCTGCTTCGCTGCGTGCGGGAAGCAGGGGTCGTGCTGATAATAAACGTGCAGGTTGTCGCCGTCGATGAAAACTCCGTTGGGGTCATTGAGGCGGCCGGAGGGCGGAGAGAGGTGGAAAAGCGGACGGTAGTTCATGCTCTCGATAGTATGGGTTCCATGGACATTATGGTGTGTGGCGAAGGCCTCGTTGACCTCGTTCCGCGGGAGCACGGGCAGCTGGCGGACTTAACACCGGCGTTGGGCGGCGGTCCCTTCAACGTGGCGGTTGCGGCGGGGCGTTTGGGCGCTAGCGTGGGATTTCAGTCTCGGCTCTCGCGGGATGCTTTCGGGCAAGCGCTCATGGAGCGCCTTAGTGAGGAGGGCGTGGATACCTCGCTCGTGCAGCGGGGCGAGGAACCCACGACGCTGGCGGTCTGCAACATCGGCGAGGACGGCTCGGCCACCTATTCCTTCTACACGGAGGGCACGGCGGACCGCCTGGTAGAGCCTGTGCTTGCCGACGTCCCCTGGACCTGCTTCGGCACCGTCTCCTTGGCCCTAGAGCCCGGTGCTTCCCGTTATGCCGCGCTGCTGAAGGAGCTCGCCGCGAAGGGCACCAAGGTGGCGTTGGATCCCAACATTCGCCCCTTCTTCGCCACGCCGGAACATCGCGAATTCTTGCTATCGCTGCTGCCGCACGTCACGCTGCTGAAACTCAGCAAGGAAGAAGTTGAGTTCCTGGGTGAAGACGCGCTGACACAGGTGCCTGTGGTCGTAACCGCGCGCGGCGCGGAGGGGCTCAGTGTGCGCACAGATTCGGTATCGGTGCAGGTCCCGCCGGTCACGGTAGAGGTAGCGGACACCATCGGCGCCGGTGACACGGTGATGGCCGCGCTGCTCAGCCAATTGGTGGAGCGGGATATCAACGCTTTGGGCGCCGAGGAGTGGCGGGAGATCCTGCACTTTGCGGCGACGGCCGCAGCCATGACGGTCTCCCGCACGGGCGCGCAGTCGCCCACGTTCTCTGAGGTGGAGGAACGCTTATGAAATACCCCCTGCGCGCCGGCATACTGCACGGCCTACTTTTCGTACTGGTGGGCGTGGCCTTTATCCTGCCGGTGCTCTTCGGTAGCGCGGCACTACTACCGGTGCCGCTGGCGGCGTGGGCCTCGGTATTGCTTTCCGCACTCGCGCTTGTCGACGCCTCCTACCACGCCTTCTCCCCCTCCCAGCGCCCCACCCGCGGTTTGCGCGCGCTTTCTGCTGTTGGGGGCGTTGCACTCATCAGCGGCTGGCTGGTGTGGCTGCGGATCTACAACACCATCGACTTGGTCAGCGCTATGCCCTATCGCATCGGCACCTTCCTTCTCGCAGTAGGTGCGGTGCTCAGTGCGTTTTGCCTCGCTATCGCGTTGACGCACCGGGGTGAGCGCTAGCTACTCGGCCGCCTCATGCTGAAGTGTTGCGGCTCTAACGGCTGCGCCGCGCTATTGGACCTCGTCGGGAGTATAATCCACGCGCAGCCCACCCATCGGAACACTCACATCGCTTTGCCACCAGCCGCGGTCGGGTTCAAAGGGCAGTGTGACGTGCTTGCCTTCGTAGCCCGCCCACGCGCCCTTTTCAAGGAGCCCAATGCATTCCTTGCCCGCGTAGGTTATCGTCTCGCGTTTCGGGCTGCCGCTCTTGAAGCCACTCAGCGTGGTGGGCGCGTCTAAGGCCAAGACCCAGACCTCTTCCGACGCGTATTCGGGCAAGACAATGCCTGGCTCACCGCCGTCGAGATCGCCTGCCTCAGCCTTGTACACCGTGCCCGAGACGGTGGAGGGGACATCGGCAGGATTGCCCTCGCCGCGGACGCGATCCTTCCGATACACGCACTTTTCGATGCCGCTGGCGGCGGAGTTCCCTGCGCCGTCTTTAGCTGCGTCTTGTGCATGGGATGGCTTCGGGCCTGAATCAGCAGCCCCAGGTCTATAGCCCGCTGGCAGCGTCGGGTTGGGCCCGGCAGCTTCAGTGCTCGGCTGCGGCTGCGCGTCCGATTCCGGTTCGGCCTGCGTAGTTGAAACGTCCGCGGCAGATTCCACAGCCGGGGCGTCGGCAGCAACGGGGGCAGTCTCCTCCGCGGCACAACCGACGAGGGCTGCCATGGAGGAAGCGCAGGCAAGGGTTAGCAAAGAACGAGAGAACGCGGACATAAGGAGAATGACCTTTCAAGAGATGAACGGCCTTACCCTAACACGTTCCCGCAGCTTAATCCGCATACCTGGAGACCGCTCCCCTGTCAGGCTGTTGTCTGTAGCGTGTCGGATGTGGGAGCGAAGAGCGCATGAAAAATGGCCCCCACGGTCACCGTGGGGGCCACTGCTATCGAGGAGAGCTAGATTTTACTTAGCCTTCTCAACGATCTCGACGAGACGGAAGTGCTTGTCCTTGGACAGCGGGCGAGTCTCGGCGATGAGAACGCGGTCGCCGATGCCGGCGGTCTCGTTCTCGTCGTGCGCCTTAACCTTCTTGTTAGTGCGCATAATCTTGCCGTAGAGGGCGTGCTGCTTGCGGTCCTCGAGCTCGACAACGATGGTCTTATTCATCTTGTCGGAGACAACGATGCCGGTGCGGGTCTTGCGAGCGCCCTTTTCCTTCTTAGTGTTCACGTTTGCCTCACTCATGATTAAGCCTCAGCTCCCGGAGCAACGGACAGGCCCAGCTCACGCTCGCGCAGAACGGTGTAGATGCGGGCGATGTCGCGCTTAACCGTGCCGATGCGGCGGTTGTTGGTCAGCTGGCCGGTGGCCTTCTGGAAACGAAGGTTGAAGAGCTCTTCCTTCGCATCCTTCAGGCGGTTTTCCAGCTCAGCGTTGTCGAGCTCACGGAACTCGTGGGCGGGGGTACCGGTAGCCATTAGAACTGGTCCTCCTTCTTGATGATGCGGACCTTGCACGGAAGCTTCTGGCCGGCGCGGCGCAGAGCCTCGATGGCGGTAGCTTCGTTCGGGTAGGTCATCTCGAAGAGGATGCGGCCCGGCTTAACGTTGGCAACCCACTTCTCGACGGGACCCTTACCGGAACCCATACGCACGCCGAGCGGCTTCTGGGTCAGCGGACGGTCCGGGAAGATGTTGATCCACACCTTGCCACCACGCTTGACGTGGCGGTTGATGGCAATACGTGCGGCCTCAATCTGGCGGTTGGTGATGTACGCCGGCTCGAGAGCCTGGATGGCGTAGTCACCGAAGTTGATGCGGTTACCGCCCTTGGACACACCCGAGCGGTTCGGGCGGTGCTGGCGACGGTACTTGACGCGCTTAGGAATCAGCATGGATTAGCCCTCCTGCTTCTGCTGTGCGCGCTGGCGACGCTGGCCACCACGACGCGGACGACCGTTGCGGTCACCGCGGCCACGGCCCTGCGCCGGAGCGTTCAGTTCGGACTCGCGGACGCCACCGACAACGTCACCCTTGTAGATCCACACCTTGATGCCGATGCGGCCGAAGGTGGTGTGGGCCTCTGCGGTGCCGTAATCGATTTCGGCGCGAAGGGTGTGCAGCGGAACGCGACCCTCGTGGTAGCGCTCGGTGCGGGACATCTCAGCACCGCCCAGGCGACCAGACAGGAGGATCTTAATACCCTTGACCTGCGGCTGGCGCATAGCGGACTGGATGGCCTTGCGCATTGCGCGGCGGAAAGCCACGCGGTTAACCAGCTGCTCAGCGACAGACTGTGCAACCAGGGTTGCGTTGGCGTCGACCTGCTTGACCTCGAGGATGTTGAGAGCAACCATCTTGCCGGTGAGCTTCTCCAGCTCGCGGCGGATACGGTCAGCCTCAGCGCCGCGGCGGCCAATCACGATGCCCGGGCGGGCGGTGTGAATGTCCACGCGGACGCGGTCGCGGGTGCGCTCGATGACGACGTCGGCGATGCCGGCGCGGTCGAGGCCCTTCTCCAGGTACTCGCGGATCTTGATGTCTTCGGCTACGTAGTTTGCGTAGTCCTTATCGGCGTACCAGTGGGTCTTCCAGTCGGAAGTGATGCCCAAACGTAGGCCGTGAGGATGGATCTTCTGGCCCATTACTTGGCCCCTTCCTTCTGGCTCTCGACAACCACGGTGATGTGGCTGGTGCGCTTACGAATCATGAATGCGCGGCCCTGTGCGCGCGGCTGGAAACGACGCATGGTCGGACCCTCGTTGGCATAAGCCTCGGAGATGACCAGGGTGCGCGGATCCAGGCCGAAGTTGTTCTCAGCGTTGGCAGCTGCGGATGCAACAACCTTGGCAACCGGCTCAGCGGCGCCCTGCGGAGCGTACTTCAGGATTGCAAGTGCCTCGGCTACGGACTTACCGCGGACCAGGTCGATGACGCGGCGTGCCTTCATCGGGGTAACGCGGACGTAGCGAGCCGTTGCGGATGCGGAGGTGATGGTGTCACTCATCGCTTATCGACGTCCCTTCTTGTCGTCCTTGACGTGACCCTTAAAGGTCTTGGTGGGTGCGAACTCACCGAGCTTGTGACCAACCATGGAGTCCTCAACGAACACCGGCACATGCTTGCGGCCGTCGTGGACGGCGAAGGTGTGACCGATGAAGTCGGGCAGGATGGTGGAACGGCGAGACCAGGTCTTAATGACCTGCTTGGTGCCGGCCTCGTTCTGAGCATCAACCTTGTTGAGGAGGTGCTCATCGACGAACGGGCCCTTCTTAAGGCTGCGTGGCATTGTTTACCTCCTCTTAGCGCTTCTTGTTCGGGCGACGACGGCGCACGATCATGTTGTTCGAGTAACGGTTCGGGTTGCGGGTGCGGCCTTCCTTGTGGCCCCACGGCGACACCGGGTGGCGACCACCCGAGGTCTTACCCTCACCACCACCGTGCGGGTGGTCAACCGGGTTCATAACGACACCGCGGACGGTCGGGCGGACGCCCTTCCAGCGCATACGGCCGGCCTTGCCCCAGCGGATGTTCATCTGGTCGGCGTTGCCAACCTCACCGACGGTGGCGCGGCAACGGATGTCGACGCGACGGATCTCGGAGGACGGCATACGCAGGATGGCGTACTTGCCTTCCTTACCCAGCAGCTGGATGGAAGCACCAGCGGAGCGGGCCAGCTTAGCGCCAGCGCCCGGCTTGAGCTCCACAGCGTGGATGGTGGTACCAGTCGGGATATTGCGCAGCGGCAGGTTGTTGCCAACCTTGATATCTGCGTTCGGACCAGCCTCAACGATGGTGCCCTGCTTCAGGCCCTTCGGGGCGATGATGTAGCGCTTCTCGCCGTCTGCGTAGTGCAGCAGAGCGATGTTAGCGGTACGGTTCGGGTCGTACTCGATGTGAGCAACCTTTGCAGGGATGCCGTCCTTGTCGGTACGACGGAAGTCGATCAGACGGTAACGGCGCTTGTGGCCACCGCCGATGTGGCGGGTGGTGATGCGGCCGTAGTTGTTACGACCACCAGTCTTGCTCAGCGGGCGCAGCAGGGACTTCTCCGGGGTCGAGCGAGTGATTTCCTCGAACTCGGACACGGAGGATGCGCGGCGACCCGGAGTTGTCGGCTTGTACTTACGAATAGCCATAATTCTTCCTTTTCCTTTCGGCTCTTCGGTGGGGCTTAAGCGCCTGCGCCGAAGACGTCGATGGAGTCGCTGCCTTCACGGAGCGTCACGTAGGCGCGCTTGGTGGACTTACGCTGACCGAAGCCGGTGCGGGTGCGCTTGCGCTTGCCTGCACGGTTCACGGTGTTCACGGAAGCAACCTTCACGCCGAAGATCTGCTCGACGGCATCTTTAATCTGGGTCTTGTTGGAGTCCGTGGAGACGTAGAACGTGTAGACGTTCTGCTCCATCAGGCCGTAGGACTTCTCGGACACAACCGGTGCGATGATGACGTCGCGCGGGTTAGCGAGCTTAGCCATTACTTCTCCTCCTTAGCTTCCTCGGCGGCGCCGGTAGCGCGCTCGACGAAGGTGTGCAGAGCCTCAACGGAGAACACAACGTCATCCGAGTAGAGGACGTCGTAGGTGTTCAGCTGGCCGGCGTCCAGGATCTGGACGTTCGGCAGGTTGTTGGCGCTGCGGCGAGCATTGATGTCCTCGCGGCCGATGACCAGAAGAACATTCTTGCGGTCGGTGAGGCGCTCGATGAAAGCCTTGGCCTGCTTGGTGGACGGGGTCTGGCCCGGGACGAGCTCCTCGATGACGTGGATGCGCTCGTTACGTGCACGGTCAGACAGTGCGCCGTAGAGAGCAGCCTTGATCATGCGCTTCGGGGTGCGCTGGGAGTAGTCACGCGGGACCGGGCCGTGCACGGTGCCACCACCGGTGTAGTGCGGCGCACGGATGGAGCCCTGGCGGGCGCGGCCGGTGCCCTTCTGGCGGAACGGCTTGCGACCACCGCCGCGGACCTCGCCGCGAGTCTTGGTCTTGTGGGTACCCTGACGAGCAGCAGCGAGCTGTGCGTTGACAACCTGGTGCATCAGAGCAATGGATGCCTCGGTGTCAAAGAGCTCGGCCGGCAACTCAACGGTGCCGTTGGTCTTACCGTCAGCGGTCTGGACGTCTAGCTTGAGGTTGCTCATGCGTGTGCACCGCCCTTCACTGCGGTCTTAACGGTGACGAGGCCACCGCGCGCACCCGGGATAGCACCCTTGATGAGCAGCAGGTTGGACTCGGCATCAATCTTCTGAATCTTCAGGTTCTGGGTGGTCACGCGGTCCTGGCCCATGCGGCCAGCCATGCGCTTACCCTTGAAGACGCGGCCCGGGAACGAAGCGCCACCAATGCCACCAACGCGGCGGTGAGCAGCCTGGTTACCGTGGGCAGCGCCCTGGCCTGCGAAGCCGTGGCGCTTCATGGCGCCAGCGTAGCCGTGACCCTTGGTGGTGCCGGTGACGTCAACGAAGGTAACGCCCTCGAAGATGTCCACCTTGACCTCCTGGCCGACCTCGTATGCAGAGGTATCGTCCATGCGGATCTCAGCGACGTAACGGCGCGGGGTCACGCCAGCCTTCTTGAAGTGACCAGCGGCCGGCTTGTTGGCCTTGCGCGGGTCCTTCTCGCCGAAGGCAATCTGGATGGCGTTGTAGCCATCGGTTTCCTTGGTACGGATCTGGGTAACCACGCACGGGCCAGCCTCGACGACGGTCACCGGCACAACGCGGTTCTCCTCGTCGAAGACCTGGGTCATGCCGAGCTTGGTGCCCAGAATTCCCTTGATCTCGTTTTCACTCATTGTTTGTTCTCCACCAAATACGTTGTGTCGATCGCTTACTGGATATTCACGTCGACGCTTGCCGGAAGGTCGATGCGCATGAGGGCGTCAACGGTCTTCGGGGTCGGGTCGAGAATGTCGATGAGGCGCTTGTGAGTGCGCATCTCGAAGTGCTCGCGAGAGTCCTTGTACTTGTGCGGAGAACGAATAACGGCGTATACGTTCTTCTCGGTTGGGAGCGGCACCGGGCCGACAACACGAGCACCCGTACGGGTAACGGTCTCGACGATCTTCTTAGCAGAAGCGTCGATGGCCTCGTGGTCGTAGGCCTTCAGCCGAATGCGGATTTTTTGTCCCGCCACGCTTATCCTCTTCCTCGCTTCCCCACTTTCACATTCCCGGCGTATCCGGGGCGTGAAGCGGTGGGAAATTGCTTCTCGATTTCTCTATAACGTTGTCCGGGCTGGAAGCCATGGCTCAACGCCAGTTGTCTGACTGTCATGACGACCACGAGAGTGACTTAAGGCAAAAGCCCAGAGTGCAGTGCTCGTGACGGGGTACAAGACCCGTAGTCAAAGTAAATAGGAAGAAGACTGGGGCGTTAGATCTCAATGATCCGCAACCAAAGTCTTATTCATATACTGCCGCTGTTTATTTGCCATGCCCCTTCTCCGGTCCATCTTCTCGGGATTGTCTCTGCTCAAGCGCGGACCTAGCCCGATCGGATGACCTTCGCGTGCGGTTCTAGAAGAGCCCCACAACAAAGGTGTCATGTTCGCCTTACCAGCAACAACGCCCTACAAGCTGGAGCCTGCGGCTACGTCGCTGTGTTAAAGCAACCCCTGTATTTAAGCACGTAACCTCGCGTTTTCCAAACTTATGAAGAAACAGTGGGTAACATCACGTTTTGGCCAAGGATCAGCTCCCCGCCGCCCCGCGCTCCGCGTTCGCGGTTAAGCTCGTGACGTAGATACCGACATAAATCAACTACACAGTGAGAGGGATCCATCATGGCTGAAAACACCACCCCCAAGGACGTCGCCGAGCAGACCGCCACGGCTGCCGACACCACCCCGGAGCGCAACAAGAACCTGGAGACCGATTTCGGCACCACCCGTATTGATGACGTTGTCGTCTCTAAAATTGCCGGCATCGCCGCCCGTGAGGTCTCCGGTGTCGCTGCCCTCGGCGGCGGTGGCGCCCGCATGATGGGCTCCATCCGCGAGTCCTTCGGTGCCTCCGAGGACGTCCGCCAGGGTGTCAGCGTCGAGGTCAATAACGGCACCGCCTCCATCGAGATCGCCATCATCGCCGAGTACGGCGTGGCCATCCACGAACTTGCCGAGGCTATTCGCCGCAACATCATGAATGCGGTCGAGCGCATGACCGGCCTGTCCGTCGACCGCGTTGACGTCGTCGTCCACGACGTCAAGCTGCCGCGCGAAGAAGACGAGTCCACCGAGGCAGCCCCGGCGGTTACCCAGGGCCAGGCATAACGTGACCTCTGCTGAGCTCACCCTCCCCATTGCCACGTCCATAGCGGCGGCGGTGACGGATCTAAGGGGCGTCGCCAAGCTCTCGCCCGGCCGGTTCGGGGAGGTCGCACTGCTCTTTCCTGGTGAGCGCGTGCACGGCATCCGCCGCCCTAACCCGCAAGATGACACGCACCTGGAGCTGCACATCGTCGTTGATGTCAGCGCAGGTGTTCCACTCGCCGAGCTTGGCGACGTCACCCGCACCACCGTCCGCACCACCTGGCCCGCGGTGCGCCGCGTCGACGTGGTCTTCGACGACGCGGTCTAGAAGGAACCGACATACAGAACTAAAGGAAAACCATGAAGAACTACACCTCCCTCGGCGTGATCGCTGGCTTGGTTCTGGCCTTTTTCATCTACCTCGGCGTGTGGTACGTCGCGCTCGCGGTGCTCCTCGCCGCGGTGGGCGGCGTCATCGGCGCGCATTTCGACGGCCGCATTGACCTCACCGCGGTGTGGAAGGGCGTGGTCGGCCAGGATAGAGGCCGAGGCTAGTGAGCACCGCCAAGCACGGCCGCACCCGCTTTTCCCTGCGCGCGATGGAGAAGGTCATTAGCTCCGCCATCGCGAGCGTGCCGGGAACCGCGGCTGTCGACGCCAAGTTAGCCGGCCTCGCCGGCCGCGCCTTCCCGCGCGTGATGGCGCAAATGGATCCGGATACGCAGATGGTGGCGGTCGATGTCGACATTGCTGTCTACTGGCCCTCCCCCGTCACCGAGGTTGCGAAGGCGGTGCGCGCAGCAATCCAGGAGGCTGTCCGCGATTTCACGGGCTTTCGCACCACTCGCGTCAACGTGACGGTGGGCGGCGCGGTCCCAGGCGAGCGCACAACCGCGCTGGCTGTTGAGACACGCACGCCGCTGTCGGCGCAGATTCCGGCGATTGTTCCGGAGCGTGCCTTGAAGCCGGTGGACGTGAGTCAGCACGCCGCGGTGCGTCAGGTGTCAACCCCTGTGCCGGTCCCGGTGCGCGGGGTGAGTGTGCCGGAGGCGGTGCGGGTGAGGGGCGTCGGCAAGCCTGCGGACGTTAAGGTACGCACGGAAGGTTTCGGCCCTGGCGAGAATCGCTACGAGGAGCTGCGCCCCATTCACACGGCCGAACCGCAGCCGCTGCGCGCGGTTACCGAGCCCGCGCCGGTGCAGGTTCGCTCGGTGCCGGCGCCACGGGAGTTCGCGCTGCGCCACGTCGAAGCACCCCGCCCGGTTGAGCCGCGCGGCGTGGAGCTTCCGCCCGCTGCTCCCCTACGCGTCCCGCATGCCACGCCGCTTCAGCTTCGCCCGATTACGATTCGGCCCTCGGCCGAATTCACCCGCCGGATAGACGTCCCGCGTCCGGTGCCGCTGCGCGCCATCACCATCCGCGAAGGAGGCCATCATGAGTGAGAAGTCGCTGCCCGCTGGCTTTGGCCAACGCCCGAAAGCCTCCCCGCCGGCACGCGGCTGGACCATCATCGTGGGCATCTTGCTGCTCGCGGCCGCCGTGGTCGTGGGGCGTGAGGCCTGGGTGATTGGTGCCAATGAGGGCGGAACCTCGTGGCTGCAGCCGTTCATCGACGTGATGTCCTCGCCGGAGATTCACACATGGATGCTCGTGGCCGGGGGCGTGGCGATCGTCGTCGGGCTGATTCTGTTGTGGGCGGCGTGTGCTCCGCGGAAGACAACGCACGTGCGGATTGGCTCCGAGGATGCGTCGATGTGGCTGCGCGCGGTGGATATTGCGCGGGTGGCGTCGGCAACAGCGCGTCGGGTGCCGGGGACCACGGCGGCGCGGAGTCGGGCGAAGATTACTAAGGAGCGCTCCCGTATTACGGTGACGGCCACGGGCGATGCTGATGATGCGCAGCTCAAGGAGCGCGTGTCTGAAGCGGTGACGGCGGCGCTGGCGGCCATCACTCCGGCTCCGGAGGTTACCGTGGTGATTGAGAATGAACAGGAGGATATCGCCAATGTCTAAGACGCTTGCGGGTGTGGACCGCGCGATACTTGCGGTGTTAGGAATCCTGCTCATAGCTTTGGGCGTGTGGCCGATTCTCATTCACTTCGACGTGCCCTTCGCAACGTACTTGGCCACGTGGGTGGACCACGACACGTGGGCTGGATTGCCAGAGCAGTCCTGGTGGCCCTTTGCGCTGGGCTTGGCGACGATCATCTGTGCCCTCACCGGCCTGTGGCTCGTGATTAGCAACCTGCGGCACCATCGGTTTAACTCGGTGCCCTCGGAGGAGTCGAATGAGGAGGGCGCGATTAAGACGGAGATGTCCGCGATTGCGGGGGCGGTAGCGGATACGCTCGGTGAGGTCGAGGGCGTGGAGAAGGTCGCGCGGTTGGTGGCTTATGACCGCTCGCGGCCGACGCTGCAGTATGAGGTACTGGCGGATCCCGATACCCCACTGCTGCGCATCAAGGATGCCATTGAAGTCAATGACCGTGATTTCCGCGCGGCCTTCCCGGACGTGGATGTTGATACGCGGTACAAGGTTCATTTCACGAAGGTCCGCAACGCGGTCGCATAGGATTCTTTACTGCTCAGTGGCCGCCGCTGAGCTGGCTGTTTATTCTTCCGGTTGCGGGGTTGCGGGTGCTGTTTTAGTCTCTGTGCCCATGGGGGAT
>NZ_KV794852.1:0-291 GCF_001808885.1 Corynebacterium sp. HMSC074E01 | reverse complement strand
GAGATGCCGGAACTCGGTGAGTCCGTCACCGAAGGCACCATCACCCAGTGGCTGAAGTCCGTCGGCGACACCGTTGAGGTCGACGAACCACTCCTCGAGGTCTCCACCGACAAGGTCGACACCGAAATCCCGTCCCCAGTCGCCGGCACCCTCGTTGAAATCCTCGCCGAGGAAGATGACACCGTCGACGTCGGTGCCGTCATCGCCCGCGTAGGCGACGGCTCCGCCGCAGCCTCCGAGAAGCCTGCCGCCAAGGAAGAAAAGAAGGAAGAGCCCAAGGCCGAAGAGAAG
>NZ_KV794851.1:0-662 GCF_001808885.1 Corynebacterium sp. HMSC074E01 | reverse complement strand
GCCGCCCGGCTAAAGGACCGGAGCGGTTTCTAACCTGCGGGAGGGAGAAAACCGCCTTAGCGGCTGGTGAGCGGCCGCATGAAAACGGAACCTGAAATCAACATGGGCCTATCGTATCCAATTAATTTCGCAGGGTCCAATACGGTGAGAAAGAAGACAACCGCACCGCAACAGTGCAAGACCTCTCTGGATTGGAATTTGTCCTACCTTCGGCTCGTCGTACAGACGCCACTGGCGTATTTTGTCTCTGGGCAACGAGGGGGAGTTACCCCCACCTCCGGATGTTTTTAAGGTGCACCCCTTATTACGCTGTGGTGCGGGAGTAGTTTTGTCCGACTGATCGGACTACCCACCGACGTGGGGCGGGTAGTTCGAGGTCCCAGCAGATGATCGCGTCGATTTCGCCGCGTTCAAAGGATGCCACCATGGCGTCGTAGTCGGGGCGAGCCACATTCTTCTTTGACGCGGAAATGGACTGATCGACGTAGTTATGTCCTATGTCCAACGTCCAAGCCACGCTGCTTTGCAATGGCTTCACAGTCCTGACGCTGCCGGTCGATGGTGAGGCCATCCACGTCAGCGTCTCGCGAGATACGAAGGTAAATAGGAGCGCGTGTTGCCAAACGCTTTTAATAAGGCCCTTAGCTAACATTGAACTTAAA
>NZ_KV794850.1:0-62411 GCF_001808885.1 Corynebacterium sp. HMSC074E01 | reverse complement strand
ACGCCTCACCCTCCACGCCGAATCCCACACGTGTTCCAGGCCCGGGTGCAATAAACCAGCTGATTACTGCCAGGTGCATCACCTTATCCCCTGGCAGGCTGGTGGCTACACCAACATCAACAACCTGACCTTCCTATGTGCCTACCACAACGGTATTAACGACGATGACCCTTTAAGGCCTACCGGGCGTGGCTACATGTACCGACTCAACACCGGAGTCAGCTTCATCCCACCCTGGGGTGCGCCGATTACAGCAATGCCGGAATACCAAGAAGCAGTAGCCAGACTCGCCGCCGAACAAGCAGGACAACCACCAGACCCACCACCTGACAGCAGTTAGTGTCCCAAACACAGAGAGGACAGCGCCAACCACCGGCCCCGCCAACCGAAAGATGGTTGACGGGCATATCGGTGATCCCCGCGAACCGCAGCATGGTGCGCGGGGAAATCGGGGATCCTGGTAGCGATTCGCCTGCCGTCGGATGCAGTAGGAGCAACGGGACGCTTAGCCCTTAAAGAGCGAGCCCCCTTAAAGGCGAAACCCGCCAGCCGGATGAAGGCTGACGGGTTAGGCGGCGTGGGTGGTGCGTGTGAGCTAGTGGCCGGTGCCGATTTCCAGGTGCATACCCGGAACCGAGTTGATGAGGTTGCGGGTGTAGTCCTGCTGGGGGTTGTCGAAGATGTCGTCGGCGGTGCCCTGCTCGACGGCCTGGCCCTTCTTCATGACCACCACGTCGTCGGCTGTCTGGCGGACTACCGCGAGGTCGTGGGTAATGAAGAGGTAGGACAGGCTGAGCTCCGACTGCAGCTCCGCGAGGAGCTGGATGATCTGGTTCTGCACCAGCACGTCGAGGGCAGAGACGGCCTCATCGAGGACGATGACCTCCGGGCGCAGTGCCAGCGCGCGGGCAATGGCGATACGCTGGCGCTGGCCACCGGAGAGCTCGTTGGGGTAGCGGCGCATGGCGGAGCGGGGCATGGAGACCATGTCGAGAAGCTCGGCCACGCGGGCCTCACGTTCTTTGCGCGAGCCCACCTTGTGCAGCGCCATGGGTTCCTCGATGCACTTATAAATCGAGTACATCGGATCCAGCGAGCCATAAGGGTTCTGGAAAACCACCTGCATCTTGCGGCGGAGCTTGAAGAGTTCCTGCTTCGATAGCTTCGAGGTATCGCGGCCTTCGAATTCGATGGTGCCGGAGGTCGGCTCCAGCAGGCCCAACACCATGTTGGCCACCGTGGACTTGCCGGAGCCGGACTCACCCACCAGTGCCAGGGTGGTGCCGCGGCGGATGTCGAAGGAGACATCGTCGACAGCCTTGAGGAGCTTCTTGCCGCCGCGCTGGCCGCGGATATCGAATTCCTTGGTGAGGTTGCGCACCGAGATGACCGGGGCCTGAGCCGCGGAAGATGAACCTGCAGCGGTGGAGCCAGGCTCGACGGCGGCGCCGATCGCCTCACCCGACTTCAGCTCCTTGGCCTCCACACCAGCTTCCTTGGCCGCGCGGATGCGGGAGGAGGCGAGGGAGGGGGCGGCGTCGACAAGCCGGCGCGTGTAGGGGTGCTGCGGGGAGCGCAGAATCTCACGTGACGGGCCGGACTCGACGATGCGGCCGCGGTGCATCACGATGAGGTGCTCCGCGCGCTCGGCTGCCAGACCGAGGTCGTGGGTAATGAAGAGCACCGCGTTACCCAGCTCCTCGGTGAGGTGTTCCAGGTGAACCAGGATGGTCTTCTGCACCGTCACGTCGAGGGCGGAGGTGGGCTCGTCGGCGATGAGCAACTTCGGGCGTGCTGCCAGGCCGATCGCGATGAGCGCGCGCTGGCGCATACCACCAGAAAACTCGTGGGGGTACTGCTTGGCGCGCCGCTCGGCGTCGGGAAGCCCGGCTTCCTCCAGAAGCTCCACCACGCGTTCGTGACGCTTGGAGCCCTCCACCACGTGGTTGGCCTTGAGAGACTCCTCAACCTGCGTGCCGATGCGCCACACTGGGTTGAGGTTGGACATCGGATCCTGCGGGACCAAGCCAATCTTGTCACCGCGCAGCGATTCGAATTGCTTGTTGTTGTAGTGAGTGATGTCTTCGCCCTCAAAGAGGATCTGGCCGCCGGTGACCTTGCCGGTGCCCGGCAGCAGACCCAGGATGGACATCGCCGTGGTGGACTTACCGGAACCGGACTCGCCCACGATGGCCACGGACTGGCCCGGGTAAATGGACATGTTGACGCCACGCACTGCCTCAACCACGCCGGTGGACGTGGTGAAGGAGATGTGGACGTCCTTCATTTCAAGAAGTGGCTTAGTCATTAACGCTTCCTCGCCTTCGGATCGAGTGCATCGCGGACGACGTCACCCATCATGATGAAGCTCAACACGGTCAGGCCCAAAGCACCCGCCGGGTAGAACAGGACTGCCGGGGCAACACGCAGGGAAGCCTGCGCGTCGGAGATGTCTCCGCCCCAGGACACGAACGTCGGCGGCAAGCCGATGCCCAGGAAGGACAGGGTGGCCTCGGCGACGATGTAGGTGCCCAGCGCCACGGTGGCGTAGGAGATGATGGGCGCGGCCGCGTTCGGCAGAATGTGGCTGAACAAGATGCGCCAGCTCGACGCACCAATGGAGCGCGCGGATTGCACGAATTCCTCGTTCT
This sequence comes from Corynebacterium sp. HMSC074E01, assembly GCF_001808885.1. Lineage (NCBI taxonomy): Bacteria > Bacillati > Actinomycetota > Actinomycetes > Mycobacteriales > Corynebacteriaceae > Corynebacterium > Corynebacterium sp. HMSC074E01. The sequence continues at coordinate 59,760 of NZ_KV794850.1, read as the reverse complement.
TGATGGAAACCACCGCACCGCGCGTGATGCGGGCGATGGAGACCCAGCCGAAGAGGCCGAGCACCAAGACCACCGTGACGATGGTGCGGTGCTCCTTGAACATCTGCATGACCACGATGGCGGCGAGCACCAGCGGGATGGCGAAGAAGATGTCGGTGATGCGGGAGAGAACAGAGTCGATCCAGCCGCCGAAGAAGCCGGCGATAGCACCGATCATGGAACCAAGCACCACGACGAGCAGCGTGGTGAGGATGCCGACGGCTACCGACGCGCGCGCACCGTAGATCACGCGGGCGTAGATATCGCAGCCTTGGCGGTTGAAGCCGAAGGGGTGGCCTGGCTCGGCGGGGGCGAGGGACTTGGACAGCTCGCACAGGCGTGGGTCAGTGCTAGTAAAGAGACCCGGTGCGATGGCCAGGAGGACGGCCACGAGGATCATGACGGCGGCAACCCAGAACAGCGGGCGACGGCGCAGGTAGCGCCATGCCTCGCCCCACTGGGAGGAAGGCGCGGACTCGTCCTTGACGGCATCGACCGCGCCGAGACCCGTTTCATCGGTTTCCGAGACGAAGTGCTCTTGGCCCGGATAGGGAGTGGTTTTCTCGAAATTAGGCATAGCGGATCCTCGGATCAAGTACGGCGTACAGGAGGTCAACGAGCAGGTTGGCGATGATGTAGATGATCACCAATACCGTGGTGAAGGAGACGATTGTGGTCGGCTCACCACGCAGGATGGCCTGGTACATGGTGCCGCCGACGCCGTTGATGCCGAAGATGCCCTCGGTCACGATGGCGCCGGTCATGAGCGCACCGATGTCGGCGCCGATGAAGGTGGCCACGGGAATCAGCGAGTTGCGCAGCACGTGGCGGCGGGTCACTGCACCGTTGGAGAGGCCCTTGGCGCGGGCGGTGCGCACGTAGTCGGCGCGCAGGTTCTCCGCCACGGACTGGCGGGTCAGGCGGATGACGTAGGCCAGGGAGAGCGCACCGAGCACCATGGCGGGCATGAGGAGGGACTTCACGGTGGCGTTAGCGCCGACGGTAACCGGCAGGACGCCCCACTTAATGCCCACGAGGTACTGGAAGACGAAGCCGATAACGAAGGAGGGCACGGCGATGACGAGCAGGGAGATGACCAACACGGTGGAATCGAAGAAGCCACCGCGGCGCATGCCGGCGAAGACGCCGAAAAGGATGCCGAAGACGGATTCAAAGATGATGGCCATGACGGTGAGCTTCACGGTAACCGGGAAGGCGTTCGCCATCACCTGGGTCACGGGAACACCGGAGAAGGTCGTGCCGAAGTCCAACATGAAGATGCCCTTGATATAGAGCAGATACTGAATGATGAACGGCTTGTCGAGGTTGTATTCCGCCTCAATGCGGGCGCGGGCAGCCTCGGTAAGGCCGCGGTCACCGCCAAGGGCTTCGACAGGATCGCCGGGCATCAAGAAGACGAGCGCGTAGATGAGCAAGGTAGCTCCGAAGAACACCGGAATCATCTGGAGCACTCGGCGCCCGATATAGCGCAGCATAGTGTGGTCCTTTACTCGTTGTGGGGCAGGTGCTTGCCAGCGTTCTCCGGATTTCGGGACGCAGGTCAAAGCTTAGAAGAATTTTAATGTGTGATCCCACGCTTCGAGAAATCTATAGCGCGTTTCTAATCACACTTCGGGGGTGAAAACGTGGGGCGACCCCCGCTCCACAGAGGTTGCGGGGGTCGTGCGAAGTAGCTAGAGGCTGGCGTTACTTCTTGGTGATGTTGTAGTACACCGGCTGGGACTTCCAGGAGAAGACGACATTGTTGACGTTCTCGGAGTAGCCACCGGTGGCGTTGGAGTACCACAGCGGGATAGCCGGCAGATCCTTGAACAGGACTTCCTGGGCCTCGGTGTACTTCTTGATGGCGTCTTCCTCGGAAGAGGAGGTCAGGGCTTCGTCGAGAAGCTTGTCAAACTCCGGGTTGGTGTAGTCACCGTCGTTGGAGGAACCGTTGGTCCTGTACAGCGGGGAGAGGAAGTTAGCCTGGCTTGGGTAGTCTGCCTGCCAGCCGGTGCGGAAGGCGGACTTGATGGTGCGGTTGGTCACCTCATCGCGCAGGGACTTGAAGTCCGGGTACGGAGCGCCAACTGCCTCGATGCCGAGGGTGTTCTTGATGGAGTTGGTGGTTGCATCCACCCAGCTCTTGTGGCCGCCGTCGGAGTTGTAGGCAATCTCCAGGGTCGGGTTATCCCACTTGTTGAGCTTGTCAGCCTCAGCCCACAGCTCCTTGGCCTTCTCCGGGTCATACTTCAGGACCTCATTGCCCTTGATGTCCTCGGAGTAGCCCGGCATAACCGGGGAGGTGAAGTCCTTGGCCGGGGTGCGGGTGCCCTTGAAGATGGTGTCCGTGATCTCCTCGCGGTTGATGGCATAGGAGATGGCTTGGCGACGCAGCACGCCTTCCTCGCCGGAGTAGTGCTCGAGGTTCTCGCCCAAGGTGAAGGACTGGAAGATAGCAGTCGGCTGGTTCACTGCACGGTCGCCGAGGTCGGCGTCGTAGACATCGAAAGCGGAGTCCGGAACGGCGTCGAGAACGTCGAGGTTGCCCGAGAGCAGATCGGCGTAAGCGGCGTCCTGGGAGGCGTAGAAGACGAACTTGATGCCGTCATTCTGCGGGGTCTGGCCACCCTTGTACTCCTCATTCGGAACGACGGTGGCGTCCTGGTTGTGGTTCCACTCGGTCAGCTTGTACGGGCCGTTGCCAATCGGGTTCTGGCCGAAGGCATCCATGTCTTCCAGGGCCGACTCGTGCAGCGGGTAGAACGCGGAGTAGCCCAACTGTGCCGGGAAGTCCTGCTCCGGGCTGTTCAGGGCGATGGTGAAGGTGTGGTCGTCGACGACCTTGAGGCCCTCCATCTTTTCGACGCCTTCCTCGAAGCCCTTGATGTTGGCAAAGAAGGATGCGTTGAGCTGGTCGTTGGCCACGGCGTAGTTCCAGGCGTCCACGAAGTTATTGGCAGTGACCGGGGAGCCGTCGGAGAACGTGGATTCCTTGAGCTTGACGGTGAACTCAGTGTTGTCGTCATTCGGCTCGATGGATTCAGCCAGCTCGTTCTGGGCTTCGCCATCGCCGTCGTAGTAGACCAGGCCAGCGTAGATGGAATCGACAATGCGTCCGCCGCCGACTTCGTTGGTGTTGGCCGGGATTAGTGGGTTCTGCGGCTCGGAGCCGTTGACGGTGACGATGCCATCACCAGAGCCGGAAGCAGAGTCCGAACCGGAGTTGTCGCCACCACAGGCCGCGAGGGTGAGCGGCAGGGTAGCGACAGAGAGAGCAGCGAGTGTCTTCTTGAGCGTCATGTAGGGCTTAGACCTCCGTGGTGCGAAAGATGTAGAAAACCTGTGATGTTGGTTTTATATGAAGCTACCGCGTGGCTCGTCTCATATACAAGGAATTGAAAAATATGTCCTGTGATAAAAGCTATAGGGCGGTAGGTATTCTTTCTTAACCTGCGGTTTTGTCAACGAATTAAAAAAGTCCCCATCCCCCTGAGAGGGGTGGGGCACGGAGGGCGGTGAATGTTACCTATCTCGCAACCATTGGATGATGGTCTGAGTAAAACCATGCGGGTTCTCAAGATAGGGCAGGTTCTTGGACCCGGGGATAGTGGTGGCGGTGAAACCCGCGCGGCAGCGCCGCGCCGCCCGCCGCGCAACTGGCCGCCAGAGCATCTGATCGGCATGAATGAACAGCGTCGGGGATTGCACGGTGAGCTCGAGCCAGCTTAGCGGAACCACGGCGGTACGCAGTCGGTGGTTCCAGATGATTCCCCGGCGGACGTTTCCTATGCGTGACGACGTCACGCGCAGGCGCAGGGCCTCCTCGCGCTCGGCGCCGCTGAAGGATCCGAGGGCGTCGAGATCCATCTCCCGGAGGTACGTGGACTCTCTCAGTAGGAGGCTCGGGGCGCCAGTCTTTCCCAGTCGGCACAAGGCCGCGCGCAGGAGCACCCATCCGAAATCCCAGGGGCGCGCGGCGATGGCGCGGCGCAAATCTGCCGGGTGTGCCGCCGATACGGAGACCAGTCCGCGTACCCGTTCGGGCCGCTCGGTGGCCAGCGCCCATGCCACCGCACCGCCGGTATCCGTGCCGACCAGGTAGGCATCGTCGTGACCCAGTGCGCGGATGGCACCGCTGACATCACCAACCGCCACGCGGATATCTTGGCCGGGTTCGAGCGGCGGTTTATCGGACATGCCAAAGCCACGCATGTCGAGGGCGGCGACGTGGAATCCGGCGGCGGCAAGCGGGGCAATGACATTCCGGAAGTCGAACCACCCGCCGAAAGAACCATGGAGCAACAGCACCAGCGGGTCATCCGGGTCGCCAGCGGTGGCGGCGTGCAGGCGGATGCCGCGCGTGTGCAAGAACTCGTGCTCAAAGGGGCCGTCAAGCTCCACTACGGAGGGCGGTAGGGGATTCATAGGCGGGCCTTTCGTGGGAAGGGTGCGCAGACGAAATCCGCCCCGAACGCATGTGCTCGGGGCGGGAGAGTTAAAAGGACCTTAAAGGTTTAGGTGTACAGGCCACGCTCGATGGACTTTTCAGCCTTACCCGGAACCAGCTTCTTGAGTTCCTTCGTTGACTCGATGGTCTTCTCCGGGGCCTTGACCTGCTTGACCTGCTTGAATCCGATAAAGGCCACGACGGCGGCCAAGACAACCATAATGAGGAAGACAATCAGGAAGGCCGCCCAGCGGTCGAGCCATACGGCCAGCAGTTCCGCCAGGAAGAAGAAAAAGAAGAAGGAGCTATACAGCGCCACGGTGCCAGCCACACCGAACATGCCCGCGCCGATGCCACCCTTCTTGGCAGAAGCAGCGAGCTCGGTCTTAGCCAACTCGACCTCGGAGCGAACCAGCTGGGACATCTGCTCGGTGGCGTTGGATACGAGCTGGCCGATGGATGCTTCGCCACGGCGGGAGGTATCCGCATCGCTCAAGGGAATGCCGTCTACCTTCGGGGCGAACTTGTTGGACCCGTCAGTGAATAGTCCGTCGTTGCTCACGGTTTAATACTCCTACTGTTTGTCGCAATCTATATCGGCCATAGTAATGAACTTTCCAGAGTTCATGTGGTGCGGCCCGCAAAGTGGGTACGGCGTTATTGTAATGGGTATGCCGCATTCTGACCCGCTGACCCCGCTGATGGCCCTTTCTGGGGTGGAGGATAAAGCTGCTTCTGCCGTCGCAGCGATAGCGCGCGTGCACCGTCGGCCCGCGGGCTTGCGCAAGTTTGACGTTATTTCTTCCGAGTCGCTGTTGCGCGGCGCGCGGGCGGCCGCGGCGATCGACGGCGCGCCACTTGAGGCTGACGGTATCCCGCCCGCGGTTAGTGCTTATTCTTTGCTAGCTCCGGAAAAACAGGCGGCCACGGTGCGCACCTTCGCGCGCGCCCCGCTGCAGGTCTTGGCCAGCATCGATATTGCGGCGAGCGGCGTGGGGCATCCGGATCAGAATCCGGCGGTGGCGCAGGCACTGGCGCAGCTCATCACGCGCGGGGCCGGCGTAGACTTCGACCGTTTGTTGCCGGTGGTGGTGCACGCGGAGATTGCCGCGCGCTCGCTCTTCGGTGCGCGCAGCACCGCCGTGGCGCTCGTCGCCGCGCGCACCGCCGCCATCCATACCGGCTTCGATCCGCGGGGTTTCGCCGTGCCCGAGACCTTTCTTAACCGTCATCGCGCGGATTACCGCGCGGCACTGGACACCTATGGCCAGGATCCGGCGGCACTCATCACGCTGCTTCTCGACGCCTGGGAAGCCGGCGCCCGCGAAGCCGACGGCATCGCGCAAGCGGCTTAATCGCGCAGCTGCTGGCGTGCAAATAAAATTCCGCCGACCACTAAGGCTGCGATGCCGGCCACGACCGCCGAGCCGATACCGAATTCGCGGGCGCTGGGTGCGGTGAAGAGCGGAACGGGGTGTTTGAACGTGCGGATTTCCCAGTCGTGGGCGATGGCGTGCTTCTTCAACAGGCGGTCCGGGTTCACGGCAACGGGGTGGCCAACCTGCTCCAGCATCGGGATGTCTGTGGCGGAATCGGAATAGGCAAAGGACGCGTCGGGGTCGACGTTGAGCTCCTGAGCAATGCGCGCCAAGGCCTCGGCCTTCGCCGCACCTTTGCAATAAAACAGGATCTCCCCGGTGAACCGGCCGTCTTCCTCGGCAAGCTCGGTGGCCACGACGTGCTCGATGCCCAGTTCCTTTGCGATGGGCTTGACTAGCACGCTTGCCGACGCCGAGATGATCACCACCTCGTGGCCGGCGGCGCGGTGGGCGTCGATAAGCGCGCGTGCCTCCGCATAAATGGCGGGGGTGACCACAGTGTGCATGGTCTCTACCGCGATGTCGTGGACCTCCTGAACGGACCAGCCGGTGGCCATGGCGGCGAGCTGATCGCGGGTGGTGTCCATGTGCTCGCTGCTGTGGCCGGCGAGCATATAGCTGGCCTTGGCTAAAGACAGCTGGAGTGCCTCCGCATGCGTAATGAGCCCGTTGTGCATGAACTCGCGGCCGAAGGCATAGGCCGAGGATGTGGCAATGATCGTTTTGTCCAAGTCGAAAAACGCGGCCGCGCGGGTGGTGCCGTCGGTGGGGAAAGGGGTACCGGTCATCGAGGAAGGCCTGCCGTTAGTGTGCGAGTTACCCTGCTCATCGTAGCCTCTTAGCAGGAAGAATCGGGAGTGCGCAAACATATTGCCAGAAAACTCAAGGAATGTTGGATTTCGCTGTTGTCATCTCTTCTTTCGCATGTCATAATGTCAGGTGCAAGGCCCCGATATACAGTGCGGCCTGCCCCGGCGCACCCCCCGATGCCGGGTTACCGATGGCCCGCGCACACCCCCCCGAGGCGCGGGCCATCACCTTTTTCAAAAAACCGGGCTCGCCTGTGGCCATTGAGCTGAGACATATTTGATGTCCTAGCACGGCGATATACTCTCAGCTGTGACAAGCTATCAAGCACATTCTTCTTCTCACCAAAAGGGTTCAGGTCCTCCTCAGGTGAGTTTGCCGCTTGCTGCAGAAAGTGCCGTCTACTTTGTAGATGAAGCCGGAAGTAAAGGCACGTTGGGTAAGCATTTCGTTGTTGCGGCTGTGCGCACGAAGGATCCTGATTTCCTTTCGCGGGAGATTAAGGCATGTCGTGAGCGGAATAACTTCACAAAGGCTGACGAGATTAAGTTCTCGAAAGTTACTAAGCACTCTGAACCGATTTTGCTTGATATTTTTCGAGCAGCGATAAGCTCGGGGTGCACGTTCGGAGCTTTTGTTTTGGACAAGAGGCATTTCGATCCGTGGAGTAGTCGAGAACAGTGGCAAGGGCATTTGTTCGCGACAGATCGGCTGCTGCGGGGGCTGGTTACTCGTCGTGAAGTTGGGGTGGTGATGCTCGACCACATTGATGTCCCAGTAGGGGTTTCCTACGGAGACACACTAGTGAACTCTCTCAACAATCGATTTGGAAATAAGCGGTTTGCAACGGCCGTTAGTCTGGATTCTCGGACTTGTCCGGCACTACAGGTGGCAGATCTGCTTGCTAGTTCGGTTTTCCATGCGCGAAAAAAGATCGAAGACGTGGGGTTGGAGGCTTTCTTGGAAGATCGTTCGCCAAAGGCCCGGCTTTCGAAGGGTATTGCGGCCGCATTAGGCGAGAGTCATTTTGGTGACTGCCGTACACCACTTTTGAAGATTGAGACAAGCCATGAGAGGTCATTGACAGAATTGAAGCGCCAACGATACTCTTAGGTGAGGCGCTGAACGCCATAGCCGCAGGCTAAAAGCAAGCGCCCCTCGGGCCTAGTCTCAGACTTACTACCCGAGTTTTATGGCTAACCAAGCCATTCTTTACCGCACTTATTGCGATACCCTCGAGCGTGGCTCGGGGGTATTTGCTTTTGACCCTTAACCCGATTCTGAGGATTGTGGAAGCACGGTTTCCTGTGAGTTTTGGTACGTGAGCCCCGGTAATTTTGTTCAAGCGTCAGCAAAATAGGGGCGAAAGACGCCACAATGGCGAAGTTATCCACAGGTGGTGAGGAAGCCCTAGCGCGCGGTTGGTGCGCTCGCGCATGCTTCAGGCATGAGCACGTTTCACCTAGTTATCGCTGTTGGGGATTCCACGCTGCGAGCAGAGGCGGCATCCGCGGCAGCCGCCAGTACTGCGGAAGTGAGCACCGTGGAGGACCCACGGGACTTCTCCCGGCACCTGCCCAAGGCGGATGCCGTCTTGGCTGATTCGCTGACGGCTCGTCTCGTGGCGGGGCATCCGAGGGTGTATTTCTTGGCGCTGGATCCGGGGCCCATCGATTATGAGGCTGCGCTGTGCTGCCGCGCGACTGCCGCCTTCATTGTGCCCGCCCAATCGAAAGAGCTCCTGGGCGCACTAGCAGCAGACGCCACTCCGGAGACCACCGTGTCTACCGGCTTAACCCTGGCGGTGACCGGCTCCGCCGGAGGTTTGGGTGCATCAACGGTGGCGGTGGCGCTGGCCCGCGAGGCGGGCGCGGATCTCCTCGTTGATGCGAGCCCTTATTCCGGCGGCCTCGATTTGCTCACCGGAATTGAGAACAAGCCCGGCGCGCGGTGGCCGGATCTTGCCGCGGGGACTGGTTCGGTTGATGCAGCAGACCTTGTCCGTGCTTTGCCCGCCACCCCGGATGGCATCGCGGTTCTCTCGGCTGCGAGGTCATCCAGCGTAGAGGTGGTTCAGATGAGTAGCGCCAGGCGCGCGGCCATTATGCAAGCTGCGTGTTTATACCCGGGGACCGTGGTGGTGGATTGCCCGCCGTGGGATATCCCCGATGCGGCGGATCACGTGGTGGTGCTTACTGCCGCTGAGGTGCGGGCGGCCGCTGCCTGCGCGCAGCTAGTAGCTGAACTTCGCGCCCGGCCGCAGGAGTGCTCCGTCGTCGTGCGCAACCGCCAGTGGGCGGGCCTGGATGCCAGCGATATTGCCACGGTGACTCACGCGGATCCCATCGCTGAGTTGCCCACCATCCGTGGCCTGACGCGCACGGTAGAAACCAGTGGGCTGCCGAGCCAGCTGCCCCGGGCCCTTGCGCGTGCCGCGCGCCAGATGTGGGAGGCCGTGGCATGAACCTGATCGATACGATGCGCACCATCGTGGCCTCCGAGCCACAGCTGGCCCACGACGCCCCTGCTTTGGCGCGGCGCATTCGCCAGGAGGCTGGAGTCATCAGCGATGTCGATGTGCTCGACCTTCTGCAGCGCCTGCGCCACGATTCCGTGGGCTTGGGATTATTGGAGCCGGTCCTGTCGCTGCCGGGGCTGACCGATGTCGTTGTCAATGGCCCCGATTCCTGTTTCGTCGATTGCGGGCAGGGTTTGCAGCCGCGCGATATTGGCTTTGCCGACGACACCGAGGTTCGCCAACTGGCCACCCGGCTGGCTGCGGTGGCGGGCGTGCGGTTGGATGATGCGCAACCTTTTGCCGATGGGCGCCTGACCCGCCCCGACGGAACGAGGATTCGCCTCCACGCGCTGCTTGCTCCTCCCTCGGCAAGCGGAACCTGCATCAGCCTTCGTGTGTTGCGTCAGGCCCAAACCAGCCTGGAGGAACTGATAGCTAGTGGCAGCATTGATTCCAGCCTGGAGCACGTCCTGCGCGCCGTGGTTGAGCGGCGGGCGTCCTTCCTGGTTACGGGAGGGACAGGCTCAGGAAAGACGACGTTGCTCGCAGCCTTGCTGGGGTGCGTGCCCGCTACCGAACGCTTGCTCATCATCGAGGACACCCCGGAGCTTTCGCCTAATCACCCGCACGTTGTGACCCTGGTATCGCGCCGGGCCAACGCGGAAGGGCGCGGCGAGATCTCCATGTCGCTCCTGCTCCGCCAAGCGCTACGCATGCGCCCGGACCGCATCGTCGTTGGCGAAATCCGCGGCGCGGAGGTCGTGGAACTGCTTGCCGCGCTCAACACCGGGCACGATGGTGGTGCGGGCACCGTGCACGCAAACTCTGTTGATGAAGTGCCCGCCCGCATGGAGGCCCTCGCCGCTCTCGGCGGACTCGACCGCGTAGCACTGCATTCGCAGCTGGCGGCCGCCGTGCACGTGGTCCTCGGGATGGAGCGCACGCCGGAGGGGCGTCGGCTAGCGCACCTCGGCGTGCTGGAGGGAAACCCGGTTACACCGCAGCTGGTGTGGACGGCCGAAGACGGTCCGCTTCCCGGGTTTGCGCAGCTGTGTTCGCGGCTGGGGGTGGAACCATGATGTGGCTATTCCTCGCGGCGGCGTGTTTGCTCTCGCAGCCGCCTTCGGTGACGCGGCTGGAATCGCCGAAGCCTCGCTCGTTGGCACCCGCGGCTGTCTTTCTCGGGGTCGGGTGCTGTGTCTTCTTCGGCAGGCCCACTGTCGTGGTGGCGGTGGGCTGCATTGTGGTTTGTGCGCTGTGGTTTGCCAATGACCTGGCGGCGTCCCGGCGCGAGCGCCGTGGCGCGGAGGCGCTCGCCTCCTACTTCGGTTCTGTTGCCGCCGAGCTGCGGGCGGGATCGACAACGGCGGGCGCGCTTCGCCGGGGCGCCGACGCTCTTCCAGACTCCACCCCGGAGAACCTCCGCGCCGCGTTGATCACGGCTGCGGGTCTCGCGGCACAAGGAGGTTCGCCTGCGGTTGCTCTCAATGCACCGGAGGTTGCCCGCTATGCAGCGCTGCTCACGCTCTCGGGACGCCATGGCGTGGCGTTGGCGAACCTCATCGAGCAGGCTCAAAGTCAGCTGGATACCGCGCGCCGCCATGCCGGTGAGACCGCGGCCTCCTTGCAAGGGCCACAGGCCACCGCGGTCATCCTGGCGTCCCTGCCGCTGGCGGGCATCCTTATGGGTGGGGCGATGGGCGCGGATTCCTTGGGGTTCTTGCTCGGCGGTGGCCTTGGGGGCGTGCTTCTCGACATCGGCGTGGCCCTCGTCTGCGCCGGCTTTGCTTGGTCGCGTCTCATTCTGCGAAGGGCGGCGCAGTGATGGTCTTGACGTATATCTCCGCTGCATTCATGGCTGCGGCATTCGCTGTTACCTCTGCTGCACCGTCTGGACGAATAGCCCAGTCTGGCTCACGCACACCGCGTCCGAAGACGCCGCGTGATGGTCCCGAAACGGACTATAGTCCGCTCGATGCTGCCAGCGACCTGGAGCTCTTCGCCGCGTGCCTGGAGGCCGGTCTCTCCACGCGCAGTGCCGTGCTAGCTGTCGCCGAAGCCTCGCCGCAGTGGTCGGAGGCGGCCGCTCTCATCGGGGTGGGGGTGCCCATGAGTTCGGCATGGTCGGCGCTGGCCAGTCAACCGCATTTGGAAGAACTAGTGCGGCTTACGCAGCTGTCTGGCGAATCGGGTGCGGCTATGGCTACGGGGTGCCACCGGTTGGTGGCGCAGCTGCGTGCCGAAGCCTCGGCGCAAGCTACCGCGCAGGCGGAGCGCGCTGGCGTGTTCATTGCAGCACCGCTAGCGGTGTGTTTCCTTCCCGCATTCCTGGTCCTTGGGTTGATACCTGTCCTTATCAGCTTGGGCCAGCAACTCTTCTAGGGCAGTTCATTCCAATAACCGCTTAACTAACCACTCACCAACTCAGTACACGCAACCTTCATAAACACAAGAAAAGAAAGCTAGGTATATCATGCAGAAAAAGGTAAACTACCAGTCACTATTAGCGAATGATGATGGTATGTCCACGATTGAGTACGCCATGGGTTCGCTCGCGGCCGCGGCGCTTGCTGCGGTGCTCTATGCCGTGGTCAACGGTGGCGAAGTCACCAGCGCCATTACCTCCATCATCACCGACGCCCTGTCCAACACCCCAGGCTAATGCGCGCGCTTGATGACGCCGGCTCCGTCACCATCGAGGCGGCATTGTCACTGTCCGCGCTCGTCATCGTTGCTGTGGGAATCGTGGGTGGCATCGCCACGTTGTCGGCTCACCTCGCTGCCGTTGATGCTGCGGGCGCTGCGGCTCGCTCTGCTGCCATCGGTGTGGACTTTCAGCGCGATGGAGTGACGGTCAGCTTAAGCGAAGGCTCCGGGCTTATGACCGCTGAGGCCGCCGTGCCGGCACCGCTGGGGACCATGCGCGCGCAGGCGGTGTTTCCCGCGGAGATGGCAGCCGGTGGGAACAACGGGGCGCAGCCATGAGGCGTCGTCGGCGCAGCTGGGGAAGGATCCTGGCGGGGGAGGAGGGCTATGCCACCGTCGTCACCGCCGGGATCATCGCTGCAGTGGCGTCTCTGTTGTTGGCAGTCGCGGCAGTTGCTTCGCTCGTTGTGGCGCGGCACGAAGCGCAGGTGGCGGCGGACCTCGCCGCGGTGGCCGGTGCGTGGGAGGTGGCCAAGGGCAGGGACGCCTGCACGAAGGCCACAGAGATCGCCGCGCTCAACGGCGCGGAACTCGGCTCCTGCGACATCGATGGGCGCGACGTTGAGGTCACTGCCCGGCTGCGCGGGCGCAGCGCCGTTGCCCGCGCCGGTCCGGTCTAAGAGGTCATGGTGACCAGTGCGCCGAGGAGGGCCACAGCGCCTGCCTTGTCCAGAGGGTTGTTGCCGTTGCCGCACTTGGGGGATTGCACGCACGACGGGCAGCCGGATTCGCAAGGGCAGGAGCGCACGGCCTCGAAGGTGGCTTTGATCCACTCGGGGAAGCGCCGGAAACCTTCCTCGGCGAAGCCAGCACCGCCGGGGTGGCCGTCGTAGACGAAGACCGTGGGCAAGCCCGTATCGGCGTGCTGCGCGGTGGACACGCCACCGATATCCCAGCGGTCGCAGGTGGCAATGAGCGGCAGCAACCCAATGGCAGCGTGTTCAGCTGCATGGAGGGTGCCCGGGGTGCGCCCGGCGGTGACTCCCATCGCTGCGAGTGCCAGCGGATCGATGGTGTAGGCCACCGCCCGGGTCACCAAGCGCTGCTCCGGCAGGTCAAGGGGGATATCCTCGCCCACGGAGCCATCGGGAAGCCGCACCTGGTAGCCGGTGACCTTGTCGGTCACCTCCACCTCCAGGCTGGCCACCCACAGTCCGGGGGCGTAGTTCACTAGGTCATCGGCCTCGCTCAGGATGCGGATATCCGTCGTGGACTTCGGCTGCGTGGTGTAGTCCGGGGCCTTTGGCACGGCGAGGGCCACGCCCGGCTCGGCGGACGCCGAACCATCGCCTCCGCCGAGGTGAAGTTCCTCGATGACGAAGCTCTCGCCACGGTGCAGATACACCGCGCCGGGATGCACCTGGCTCACCGCGCGGGCGGAATCGATGGTGCCCAGCAAGCGGCCATCGGAGGAATCCACAATCATGACCTCCTCGCCCGAGCCACCCCGCAGCGAGACGGCCGTGTGAGCGGTCTCCGGGGTGAGCTCGCTGGAGCCAGCCGGCAGGGGAGCGGCGAACCAACCCTGCGGGCGTCGGCGCAGCAAGCCTTGCTGGGCTAGGTCGTGGACCACGGATTCGGCGCGGAAGGCGGCCACGTCGGCGTCGCTTAGCGGCTTCTCCACCGCCGCGCAGTACACGTGCCCGCCCAGGATGTAGGGGTTGGCGGGGTTGAACACACTGGCCTCCACCGGCCGGCCTAACAGCGCTTCCGGGTGGTGAACCAGGTAGGTGTCCATCGGTTCATCGCGGGCCACCAGCACCACCAGCGAGCCCTGGCCGCGGCGGCCCGCGCGCCCGGCCTGCTGCCAGAAGCTAGCAACCGTGCCCGGGAACCCAGCAGTGACTACGGCATCGAGCCCGCCGACGTCGATGCCCAGCTCCAAAGCTGAGGTGGTGGCCACGCCGAGCAAGGAGCCATCGTCCAGCGCCTGTTCCAGCGCGCGACGGTCTTCGGCCAAATACCCCGCGCGGTAGGCGGCAATCCGGCGCGCGAAATCCGGCCGGCCCAGCCTCCCGGAGAGCTCTTCTGCTGCCCGCAGCGCGGTGGTCTCTGCCGCGCGCCGCGAGCGCACAAAGGTCAACGTTCGAGCGCCCTGCGCCACGAGCGCGGCCATCATCCAGGCCGCCTCCGTTGTGGCGGCGCGGCGCACAGGAGCACCATTCTGGCCCTCAATACCCTCCATGAAGCCCGGCTCCCACAGCGCGACTGTCCGCGCACCCGTCGGCGCGCCGTCCTCGGTCACCGCGAGCACTTCGCGCCCCGTCAGCCGCGCGGCATGCCGGGCGGGATCCCGCATGGTCGCCGAAGCCGCAATCACCACCGGCCGCGAGCCATAGTGCTCGCACAGCCGCAGCAAACGCCGCATCACCAGAGCCACGTTCGCCCCGAAAACCCCGCGGTAGGCATGCGCCTCATCAATCACGATGAACTTCAAATGCCGCAGCACCCGCGCCCACCGCTGATGCGCGCCCAGCAGAGAAGAATGAATCATGTCCGGGTTGGAAAAGATGAACCGCGCCTGATCGCGGATGCCGGCACGGGCTTCGGTGGGGGTATCACCGTCGTAAGGGGCGGGGTGGACGTCGTGAAGCGCGGCGATGCTCTGCGTGAGCTCGAGCACCGTGCGCAGCTGGTCCGACCCCAGCGCCTTCGTTGGCGTGATGTAGAGCGCGCACGCGGTCGGGTCCTGCGCCAGACGGGACAGAATGGGCAAACGGTAACCCAAGGACTTTCCGGAACTCGTGCCGGTGGAGACCACCACATCGCGCCCCTCCCACGCCGCCTGTGCCACAGCGACCTGGTGGGCATAGAGCTTGGCGACGCCTCGCTCCTCCAGCGCCGCCCGCAACTCCGGCAGGACCCACTCGGGCCACTCGGCATAGCGCGCGGGCTGGGCGGGCAGGGTGGTGGAGTGCGTTAGCTCGGATTCGGGGAAACGCTCAACAAGGTGCTCGACGAGCTCCTCACCCAGAGGGTTCTCACTCACGCTTGCCTCCACTAATCTGCTGTAGGTGCCCAAACGTGGCACACTGGTGCACTAGTTTGCACTACTTTATTCCCACAAAGGACAACTCATCATGGCATACGGTACCGTCAAGTTCTTCAACGCCGAAAAAGGTTATGGCTTCATTGAGCAGGAGGACGGCTCCGGCGATATCTTCGTGCACTACACCGAAATCCAAGGAACGGGCTTCCGTACCCTCGAAGATAACCAGCGCGTCTCCTTTGAGATTGGGGAAGACGCTAAAGGCCAGCAGGCCACCAACGTCGAGGTGGTTTAGGGGGATTCGGCATAGCCGCGCCGGGTATCCCACCATTCCAGCAGCTTATTCTGCCCTTTTTGCAGGCCGAAGCCGATGATGACGGCGGCGATGATGGAAATGAGCATGGCTATCGCAGGCGAGCCGGAGAAGGCCACACCGCCGAGATAACCAATGGCTAGCGCCTGTGCCACCCACAACAGGACACCGAAGGTGTCGAAAAAGAAAAATAGCGGCCAGGGGTAGCGCATGGAGCCCAGGAGAATCGTCATAAACAGCCGGGCCGAGGGGATGAAACGCGCAATGATGATCGCCGCGCCGCCGCTGCGCCGAATATTGCGCTTGACCCACGTCAGAGCCTCATAAGCCTTCGTGCCTTTCTGGGCTCTATTAATAAGGCCAATGAGCCGCGTTCCCAAAAGGAAGCACAAGTTATCCCCCAAAATTGCGGCAACCATGGCGACAAAAAACATGGTGGGAAGGTGGGGGAACCCTTGGGAGCCAGACCAGGCACCCACCATGTTGAGGGGAACCTCCGAAGGCAAAACGGGGAAGAAGCAGTCGAGGAAAATCAGCGAACCCACCAGCGGATAAATCCACTGTGTGGCCATGATGACCTCGAACCATGCAGTAATAGACGCAATCACGCTGTCTCCCGGTTGTGTACTGTGAGGCGAATCCTCGGACGGCCAGTATAGACCCCCGGTTGTGTGGACGTGTACTGGCCTGAATAACTAGAGTGAACCTCTATCTGTGTACTCTAGGGGCAATTGCCCAGCAGAGGACTAGCCATCGGAAGGGATGAAGTCGAAGTGGCAGAAGCTACCGGCCCGGGGAAGACCCTGGTCATCGTCGAGTCAGCAACCAAGGCGAAGAAGATTCAGCCTTACCTCGGCGATAAGTACATTGTTGAGGCCTCCGTCGGCCACATCCGGGACCTTCCCCGCGGCGCCGCCGACGTCCCCGCCAAATATAAGAAGGAATCCTGGGCACGCCTCGGTGTTAACCCGGAGGATAACTTCACCCCGCTGTACGTCATCAGCCAGGACAAAAAGAAGAAGGTCGCGGACCTCAAGGCCAAGCTGAAGCAGTGCGATCAGCTCTACCTTGCAACAGACCCCGACCGCGAGGGCGAGGCCATTGCCTGGCACCTGCTGGAAGTACTCAAGCCCAAGGTGCCGGTGCGTCGCATGGTCTTCAACGAGATCACCAAGTCCGCCATCCTGGAGGCCGCGGAAAACACCCGTGAGCTCGATGAAAACCTCATCGACGCCCAGGAAACCCGCCGCATCCTGGACCGTCTCTATGGCTACGAGGTCTCCCCGGTGCTGTGGAAGAAGGTCATGCCGCGCCTGTCGGCTGGCCGCGTGCAGTCGGTAGCTACCCGCGTCATCGTCGAGCGCGAGCGCGAGCGCATGGCGTTCATCCCCGCCGAGTACTGGGATCTCACGGCAACGCTGAAGTCCACGCCGGACTTCGACGCGCGCCTGAGCGCCCTCGACGGCAAGCGCGTGGCCGCGGGCCGCGACTTCAACGATAAGGGTCAGTTGAAGAGCGACGAGGTGGTCGTCGTCAAGCAGGCCCAGGCGGAGCAGCTGGCCAGCGCGCTGGAAGGCTCCACCATGACCGTGGCTAGTGTCGAGCACAAGCCTTATTCGCGCAAGCCTTCCGCGCCGTTTATGACGTCGACTCTGCAGCAGGAGGCCGGCCGCCGCCTGCACTACACCTCGGAGCGCACGATGCGCATTGCGCAGCGCCTCTACGAGAACGGTCACATCACCTATATGCGTACCGACTCGACTTCCCTGTCCAAGCAGGGGCTGGACGCTGCCCGTGAGGCTGCCTCCTCCATCTTTGGCGCTGAGTTCGTCTCAGATGGGCCGCGCCGGTATGACCGCAAGGTGAAGAACTCCCAGGAGGCTCACGAGGCCATCCGTCCCGCCGGCGAGCGTTTTGCCACCCCGGGCCAGCTGGCCGGGCAGCTCGACGCCGAGGAGTACAAGCTCTACGAGCTGATTTGGAAGCGCACCGTGGCCTGCCAGATGGCCGATGCCAAGGGAACCTCGATGAAGGTGACCGCGGCCGTCAACGCCGGCGGCCACGACGCCGACTTTTCCGCGACCGGCCGCACCATTACCTTCCCGGGCTTTCTCAAGGCCTACGAGGACGTGGCGGCGAAGGACTCGAAGGGAGAGTCCCGCCTGCCGCACCTCAACGAGGGCGACACGCTGACGACGTCCGCGGTTACTGCCGACGGCCACTCCACCAACCCGCCGGCGCGCTATACCGAGGCCAGCTTGGTCAAGAAGATGGAAGACCTGGGCATTGGGCGCCCGTCGACGTACGCCTCCATCATCAAGACCATCCAGGACCGCGGTTACGTGCTCTCCCGCGGCAACGCCCTGGTGCCCTCGTGGGTTGCCTTCGCAGTGGTAGGCCTGCTGGAGAATAACTTCACCGAGCTGGTGGATTATGACTTCACCTCCTCCATGGAGGATGAGCTCGATGCCATTGCCGCCGGTTCGGAGAACGGCACGGATTGGCTGAATAACTTCTACTTCGGCAATACTGAGGCCGGCGAGCGTAAGGCTGCGTCCATCGCTCGCCACGGCGGCCTGAAGTCCCTGGTGGACATCAACCTGGAGGCCATCGATGCCCGCCAGGTCAACTCCCTGCGCCTGTACACCGACGCGGAAGGCCGCGATGTCTTCGTGCGCGTGGGCCGCTATGGGCCGTATATCGAGCGCGCCGTGGGCACCAACGAGGACGGCACGGTGGAGTACCAGCGCGCCAACCTCTCGGAGACCGTCACCCCGGATGAGCTCAATGAGGCCCTAGCGGAGAAGCTCTTTGCCACCCCGCAGGGCGGGCGCGAGCTGGGCCAGAACCCGGAGAATGGACGCACCATCGTGGCCAAGGAGGGCCGCTTCGGCCCGTACGTGACCGAGCAGGTGCGTGATGACGAGCGCGAGAAGGCCGAGGCCGAAGCCGAGGAGATCGTCAAGGAAGAGCGCGCCGCGGAGGACGCCCAGCGCGCGGCCGAGGGTAAGCGCGCCAAGAACTGGGAGACCAAGACCGCGGCGAAGCAGAAGGAAAAGCGCATTGCCGAGTACGTCGAAGAGAAGCTGAAGCCGGGCACAGCCTCGCTCTTTGCTTCGATGGAGCCGTCCAGCGTCACGCTGGAGGAAGCACTGAAGCTGCTGAGCCTGCCGCGTGAGGTGGGCGTGGACCCCTCGGACGGCGAGGTCATTACCGCGCAGAACGGCCGCTATGGCCCGTACCTGAAGAAGGGCAAGGATTCCCGTTCCTTGGCCAAGGAGGAGCAGATCTTCTCCATCACCTTGGATGAGGCGCGCCGCATCTACGCGGAGCCGAAGCGCCGTGGCCGCGCGGTTGCACAGCCGCCGATTAAGCAGCTGGGTGATAACGATGTTTCCGGCAAGCCGATGACGGTCAAGGACGGCCGCTTTGGCCCGTACGTCACCGACGGCACCACGAATGCCTCGCTGCGCCGTGGCGACGATCCGGAGCAGCTTACCGACGCCCGCGCGAACGAGCTCCTCTCCGAGCGCCGCGCCAAGGACGCCGCGAACGGTGGGGCGAAGAAGTCGACGAAGAAGAGTACTAAGAAGTCGACCAAGAAGGCCACGAAGAAGTCGACCAGGAAGGCGACGAAGAAGCCTTCGCCGGGCACCAAGAACGTGGTCAAGGCCGGATCGCGCAGGAAGTAGCAGGATATGAAGACCAGCTTCGCCCGCGACATGCTGGCTCGCACGCAGGAGGGCACTGAGGCTCTCCTGCGTGCGGTGGGCCCGGCCTTTACTGGCCGCGATCACTTCACCCTCGGCGCGCTCGCTGTGGGGGAGACTGCTGTCTGGTCACGCCTGTTTAACTGGCGCACGCTCGGCACGGCCACGACGGCCGCTGTACCCGTGCTGCTGGCCCTGCGCCCGGATTGCGCACCGGAAACCCGCGTGGGGCTTATCGCCGCTTCGCTGGGCCAAGCCGCCAAGCGCGGTGCACCAACGACGTTCGGCGTAACCTGCGTGAGCGTGCAATACGCTTCCTTCGCATGGGCGCTGCGCGGCGCGCGCAATGATGCGGTGGGCTGGGGCCTGCGCGCCGGCGCGTGGGCCGCGGGCCTTGCGCTTTCGCGCGCCCGAGGCGAGCGTTTCGCCACGGCTATCGCCGGAATCCCGGCGGCTGCGCTCTCCGCGCTAGCCGGTGACCCAGCCCTGCGTGCTGCCGAATCTACGCAGGGCCTGAGCCACGGCGCTAACCTGCTTCTGGCCTCTGAGGCGCTGACGGTCCTGAACCCGGCTGAGCAGCGCCAGGATGCGGGTCTGCGTGGCCGAGTCCTGGATGCGGCGCAGTCGGCGGCCCAGACGGTAGGCCTGGTGCTGCTGGTGGATGGCCTGGCACGGAAGAGCCGCGGTTAGGCGCAGCACCTAATTCCGGGCGCATCGTCTTGCCATAGGACAGCCGGCGGTGCACCCACTCGAAGGGTCCGGGCTTGCCTGCGGCCTCGAGCGCGCAGGTAATGAGAAGCGTTGCCAGCCACACGCCGGCGGCCAGAGCTGCCTGGCCTGTGGCGCTGAACTCCGGCCCAATGTTGAGGGTGAAGGGGTAAACCAGCGCCAGGAAGAACACGGACTGCAGCACGTAGCCGGTCATGGAACGCTTGCCCAACGCAATCAGCGGCCACAGGAACCACGGGCGCGCGCCGCGGCGCTGCAGGGGTTCTAGGGCAAGTGTCGCCGCCGCCACGATGCCCGGCCCGGTGAGCATACCGATGCAGCTATTCGCCGCGTTGAGAGGATCTGCCAGCGCTGGGTCCAGCACCCCAATCGTCGCCAAGCCCCAGGGTAGCCCGAGGAAGAGGATGATGGCTAGGGCCACCAGGGTCCACGCCCACAGCTCGCGCCGATGACCCCCGGCTAAGGTTCCGCGGCGCGCCCACACGAAGCCCACAAGCATGACCGGAAGAACCATGGCGCCGGTTAGGGGGATGGACATCAGTTGGGCGCCGACCATGATGGCCTGCTCACCCAGCAGCTCCCAATAGGACTCGGCGGCGCTAAAACCGCTGAAATCGAAATCTGAGGTATCAATGAACGCGGCCCCAATACCCATTCCGATGCCCGACACAACCAGCAGCGCACAAAGCCCATAGGCCACGCGCATGAGGAGCTTGTCGGTGAAAGAAAGCAGCAGCGCGATGAGCATGCCCATCGCGCCGTAGAGCAGCATAATGTCGCCGGAAAAGAGGAAGAGGCAGTGCAGGACACCAAACAGGGCCAAGAACCCGTAGCGCTTAGCCAACACGGCCTGCGCGCGCCGCAGTGGGAAGCCGCGGCGCCACAAGCTCATCGCGATAAGCCCCACGCCAAAGCCGAGAAGCGTGGAGAACATCGGCAGGCCGCGCACATGCACGAACATGGCGGAAAAGACCACGTAGATCTTGTCCGCGAGGGTCTCGACGCCGCCGAAATAGGCATCGGGGCCATCGCCGTCGTTCATAATCCACGCGGTGCAGACGTTTGCCAGCGCAATGCCCAGCAGGGCCATGCCGCGGGCGACATCGGGGACGAGGAGGCGAGGACTCGAAGTCCGGCGTGGCGGATGGTGCTGATGTGGCTGTTGGAGCATGGCCCCGAAGCTACCAGAATCACAAAGACTTATTTATCCGAGAGCACGCTCCGCCAGCGTCGGGCGGATAGGGCGCGCCAGCTGCGTCATGCGGCGGCGCCCGCGCAGCTCAATAGACTTCATGAGCGTCCAGCGCGCTTGCTCCGCCTCGTTGGCGCCGCGCAGCGTGGCGGAGTTGGTGAGCACCTGGCCCGGTGTGTCCTTGGCCAGTTCGGTGAGACGCGCGGCCTCATTGACGGCATCACCAATGACGGTGTACTCGAAGCGATCCGCACCACCAATGTGGCCGGCCACCACGTGGCCCGCCGCCACGCCGATGCCCGCCTGCAGCCGCAACCCGCGCAGTTCCTGGCGAAGTTCGCGGGCGGCGTGTAAGGCCATGGAGTTGGCGTCGTAGACCGTCAGCGGGGCGCCGAAGACGGCCAGGGCGGCGTCACCCTGGAACTTGTTGATGATGCCCTTGTTGCGGTGTACCACCTCAACCACGTGCTCGAAGAACTTGTTGAGCTCCTCCACCACTTCTTCCGGGGTGTGGTTGACAGCGAAGGTGGTGGAGCCGATGACGTCGATAAACAGCACTGCCACCTTGCGGTCCTCGCCGCCCAGCTCAGGGCGCTCCTCAAGGGCGCGTTGTGCCACCTCGGCACCGACATAGCGGCCGAAGATATCGCGCACGCGCTGGCGTTCGCGCAGGCCACGCATCATTTCGTTGAATCCCGCCTGAAGTACGCCGAGCTCGGAGCCGTCGTAGATGTCCACCTGGACGTCATTCTCGCCGCGGCGCACGCGGTTGATGGCGTCCTGCAGCTCAATGATGGGATCGACCACGCTCATCATCGCGAACATGGTGCCCATGAGCCCGGTGCCCAGCGCGGTAACGGTCAGCGCAACAATGGCCGGCATGATGTCTGAGGTCTCCGGGCTAAACAGACCCGCCTGCTGGCCCATGAGGACAAGCACGATGCCGATGAGCGGGATGCCGGAGGTCATGAGCCACGTGGAAAGCAGCCGGTACTTAATCGGCGGCTCCAGGGTGGAATCCTCGAAGCGCCGGGCCACGGCTTCTGCCGCCACGGGACGCACGAGGCGTTCCGCCTGCAAGTACGTCAACAGCACGATGAGGCCACCGGCCAGCGACGCAGACACGCCCACGACGATGGCCAGCCGCGCCGAGTGCTGGCCCGCCAGCACCACCGCCAAGATGATGCCCAGCAGCCACACGCCCGCGGCCACACCGGCCTGGTAGAGCGGGATGCGCAGGACCAGGTTGCGCACCATGTTGGGATCATGGTCATCGGGGCTGCGTTGCCAGTCCAACACCGGCCTGAACAGTCGAAGTGTTACCGCTATGCCGATGATGACCGCAAAGGTCACGAACAGCGTGCCGTAGGTCCACAGGTGGGGCGTGTGGGCGATGAAGTCGGAGATCTCCGGCATGGGGAGAAAGAAGACCACGAAGGTCATGATCGCGATGGCGCCGATGATGTTGGCTCCAAGGACGAGCGCGGCGTACATCGGCCATTGAGTACCCCATAACCAGCGGGCGCCACGCATCAGTCTATTCATGGTTACACACTTTAGTTATCCCAGTAGGCTAGGGCGAGTGATTACATCAAGCGTTGCAGAAAGGCTTGCCGACGCCCCCTCCGTCGCCCACACCATCCTCAGTGCTGCCCGCGCGGCTCGCGGTGAAGGCGACTCGCGAGCGATGAGCCACTCCTGGCTGTTTACTGGGCCTCCCGGTGCTGGCCGCTCACTGGCCGCGCAATGCTTCGCCGCAGCACTCATGTGCACTTCTGCCGACGAGAACGGCAACCCCGGCTGCGGGCGCTGCCCCTCCTGCCGGAGCGTCCTGGACAAGCAGGAGCACACCGACTTGGTTTACGTGGACCCGCAGGAGCAGTTCATCACCGTTGGCGAGGCCCGCGAGGTCATTGGGCGCGCGGCCAGCCTGCCGAGCGTGGCGCCGTGGCGCGTGGTCATCTTCAACAAAGCCGACCGCCTGCGCAACGAGGCCGCCAACGCGTTGCTCAAAACCGTGGAGGAGCCCCCGGAGCGCACCGTCATCATCATGGTGGCGCCCTCGGAGGATCCAGAGGATTTCTCGGTCACGCTGCGCTCGCGCTGCCGCCACCTATATATTCCGGCGCCGAGTGTGGATGGCGTCGTTAAGCAGCTCGTCGCCGAAGGCGCCAGCGAGGATGACGCGCGCCTAGCCGCCGTGACCACCCTGCGCCACGTGGGCCGTGCGCGGCACCTGGTCAACGAACCCGCCGCGCAGAAGCGCCGCGCCATGGCCATCAACCTGGCCGAGGACGTCTTCCACGGCTCCCAGGCCTTTCAATCCGTCACAGCGCTACTGAAGTTCATTGAGAAGGAAGCCAAGGACTCCCACGCGGCGGCGGAGGAGGCGGAGCGCTCCAAGATTGAGCAATCCTTCGGCGTTGGTGCCAAGGGCAAGGGCGCGACGAAGGCGCAGCGCGACGCCCGCAGTGCCCTGAAGGACCTGGAGGAGCTCCACAAGAAGCGCGCTAAACGACGCATCTCCGACGGCCTCGACATCGCCCTCGTGGATCTCGCCGGCATCTACCGCGATGCGCTCATGCTGAAAGTCGGCGCTGAGGTGGAGATGACCCACCCGGACTTCGCGGGCCTAGCCGGTGAACTTGCCCAGCGCGTGAGCGAAGATGGCTTGCTGGCAGCTCAGTCCGCCATCCGTACCTGCCGCGAGCAGCTGCCGCAGAACGTCACCCCGCAGGTGGCTTTCGACGGCATGGTGGGCCGCCTGCGTCTGGCCTGTGGCGCGCGCTAACCTGCGGGTGTGCTGCACGTGCCTCACATCAAGTGGCCCGATTTCTTTCTCGGCCCCGGCCTAGGCTAAACTCTCACGCGGTGCATATACACACTGCATCGTGCCGCCTTAGCTCAGTCGGTAGAGCATCTCACTCGTAATGAGAAGGTCGCGAGTTCGATTCTCGCAGGCGGCTCCACTTAGACGTCGGATTTGATAAGTACCCTTTTGCGTTAGCGAGTATCGCTTAGGGGGTGTGAAAAATCGCTTGCGTTAGCGGGTTTGGGTTTTGCGTTAGCGGGTATCTTGTTTGCCCTAGTAAAATGCGTATTCAGGGTTTAACGCGCTAACGAAGCGTTAAACCTAAGGCCGTTTCACGAGGAGGTGTGTGGTGAGATCGTATGCGTCCGGCGATGAACTAGCCGCAGAGATTACTAAGCGTGGCGAACTTTTTATCGGCGAGTTCGTAGGCGTTCCTGGCGATGGTTGGGACCGGCTGGTTGACGGTGTTGACCGCACGCCCCGGCAGATGATCGCCTACCAGCTTGGCTGGATGGAATTACTGCTCGGCTGGGAACGTGACGAACAAGCCGGTCTTGACGTGGTGACTCCGGCACCTGGTTTTAAGTGGAATCAACTGGGCGGATTGTATGAATCGTTCTACCAACGCTGGGAGCAGGTATCTACTGAGGATTTGATCGACAGGTTCAAGATCCTGCTTGGTGAGATAGTCAAAATGGTGGGCGGTCTAACCGAATCAGAATTGTTTAGTTCGGGTCAGCGTGCGTGGGCTTCTTCCACCCCGTCGGCGTGGCCGGTGTGGAAATGGGTGCATATCAACACCGTCGCGCCATTTACGACGTTTCGCACCAAAATCAGGAAGTGGAAGAAACTGGCAGCCTGCTAGCAATAGGCACGGTGATTTCAGTGCCGATTCTGAAGACGAACTGGATCTCGTTGGCTCCGATAACGGCATGGTCGATAAGCGCTGTCCACTGGGATGGTTGAAAATGCTGGATGGGCTTGTCGGCCAACTGGGTGTAGGCGGTTTTGATCGCAGTGGCCTTGGCACTCTTGGCAGCAATCTCGGCCTCGATGGCTTGTTTGCGGCCCAGGGTTTTCTGGTATCGCGCTTCTAGCTGGGTGTAGCGGGCGAGGTATTGGTCCTGGTCTTGCGCTACCCGCTGATTTTCTGCAACCAATGATTCAATCTCGCTGGCAAGAGCGCGGATTTTCTCGTCTAGGCGCTTGGACTCCGCTTCGAGCTGGTCTGTATTAAACATGGCGTCGATGACCTGTGGTAGGTGGCTTTGTCCGCGATATTGTTCAGCCAGCTGGTTTAGCGCGGCGAGGAACGCGGTCTGGATTTGCTCATCACGCAAGGTAGCGGTCTGGCAGGGACGGGGATGGTCGTATTTTTGGTTGCACCGCCAGATCGTGTGCTTGTATTTAGTGTTGGATGCCCAGGTTTTGCGTCCGTACCAGGATCCGCAATCTGCGCATTTGAGTCGGCTGGCAAATAGGCCGATTTTGGAGCTGTTGGTTGCGTGGCGGGTGGCCAACTCGTATTGAACCTGATCCCAGACGGGCGCATCAATAATCGGCTCGTGGTTTCCGGTGACGTAGTATTGCGGGACTTCGCCCTCGTTTACTTCGATTCGTTTGGTTAGGAAGTCAGCGGTGAACGTTTTCTGGAGCAGGGCGTCGCCTTTATATTTCTCATTGGTCAAGATGGAGCGCACGGTTGAGGTGGACCAGTTGGTTTTACCTCGCGGAGTCAAAATACCGCGACGCTGTAGCTCGGCACGGATTTCGGTGATCGATGAGCCGTCTAGAAACAGCTGGTAGATCAAGCGCACGGTCGGGGCTTGAGTCTCATCAATAGCGAGGTTACCGTCAGCGCCTTTCTTATATCCCAGTAGCGAGGAGTAGGGCACCATGACTTTCCCATCAGCGAAGCGTCTGCGATGTCCCCAGGTGACGTTCTCAGATATGGAGCGAGATTCTTCCTGGGCAAGACTACTCATGATGGTGATGAGTAGTTCGCCTTTAGAATCAAGGGTGCTCAAAATGGCTTCAAAGCACTAGATAAACACAGCACAAGAATTTCGGGAAGCACCCTCAGTAGTCCAAGCGTCACTAGCCAGCGTCTGTGGCCAAGTGCAGCTTGTTTCTGCTTGCGCCGGTAATAGACTTGGCGGCGCACATGAGCGACGACATCGCCTTCCTCATCGATGATGTCCACGTCGAACCAATGCAAATACTTCTCACCGTTGGCCGTCTTTTCTTCGATGAGCGCGTAGGTCTCCTCGGAGATGCGCATATCGGCGGTGACCGTGCCGCGGCCGGGTTTCAGGTACTTAATTTCACCAGCGGCATCCCAGATGCGGTACTCCTTGCCCAGTCGATGCATGGAGGCGAGCATGAAGAACGGATCCGTCATGGCGGAGAGCGTGCCACCGAAGGCAACACCCATGGCGTTCTTGGTCAGCATGTTTGGCCTGTGGCTGACAACGACGCGAGTTCCGTCATCAGCGAATTCCTTGATCTTAATGCCAGCGCCCAAGAAGGGCGGCCAGAATCCCATGAATCGCTTGAGCTGGCGCGCAGAAAAGCGGGCCATGAGGAAAGCTCCGTATGAGTTGTGGGGGCAGGTGGGGCTAAGCGGCCCCAACTCTACTGTTGTGGGACGGGGAGCGCCCGCACTTTGATTCGCCGTATCGTCCTTCTTATAGGTGGTGCTAGGTCTTGCACCGTGTATAGGAAAAGTAGTGCTAGCGCTAGTGACCTTCGCTCTCGTGCGAAACACAATAAAGAGCATGAAAAAGCTTGTGGTTGGCATTACTGCCGTGGTGGCCGTGATTGTGGTGGCGTTTGTCGGGTTTGTGGGATTCATGCAGTGGGTGGACGCAGACAGCGTGACCGGTGATGATGGCGTGGCCGCCGGATATAGCGCTGAGACAGGTGGCCTGCTGGAAGCGTCGTTTGCGGGCGAGGGGCCGCACGAGGTCGACGTGCGGCGTGATGGCGACGTGACCGTTGCGGCGCCGACAGGCACGGGACCATTTCCGGCGGTTGTCATGGCTAACGGCACGAACACGCCGCTGAGCAGCTACCTGCCCGTGGCGGAACACCTAGCCAGTTGGGGCTTCGTGGTCGTCGGCGATGAGACTCCCCAAACCGGAACCGGGGAGAATGTCGTGCACCTAATTGAGCGCTTACCGGAACTGGATTCTCGCGTGGACAGATCACGGGTCGGTATTTTCGGACACTCACAGGGCGGCGCGGGCGCTATCAACGCAGCGTCCCACACGGAGGTAGCAGCTGTGTATACGGCGAGCCCGGCCTCCCACAAGGTGGCAAAGTCCAATGACTGGGACTACACCACAGCGGGCGTCGAGGCACCGTTGTTCTTGATGACGAGCGATGGCCGTTCAGACCGCTGGCTTGTCAGCCCGTGGTCAGACTTGCAGGAGAGCTTTGAATCAGCTGGTGGTCCGGCAATCATTGCCCGCCGTCTAGGCGCGGACCACAAGGACGTTTTAGAGTTCGGGGACGGCTATGCCACCGCGTGGTTCCGCTACATTCTTGCTGATGATCCTGATGCGCGAGACGTGTTCGTTGGCACCTCACCAGCGGGCGCCGGTGAGCTAGCGAGCAACGCGCTTTGGGACCGAGTGGCCACCCGCGGCTGGTAGCTCGCCGGGCCTTTCGACATTCCGCGCGGTGCACCTAACGCGCTAAAAGTCATCTGCGCTCACACACCCCCTTCGGAGGAAGTGTGGTTCACAAAAATTGGTAGCCCTGATAAATTTCAAGTGAATTGTCAACCGGGCTGCGCCACGTCAGCCCGTACAAGCGGGACCGAATGAACCATGCAGACAAAGGAGAAAGGCCACGTCGAGGGCCTCTACATTGATGAAAACTTCGAGCTGCGCGCTGGGGCCGTCACGTTCGGAGAGAGTATTGAGGGCATAGCGCTTGGCGACGTCCCCCAGGCCGAGGCCGCCTGGCGCGCCGGGGACCCGGATGCGTTGCTGTGGGTGCCCGGCTTCGTGGACCTGCACAACCACGGCGGCAATGGCGGGGGATTCCCCAACGGCGACTACGAGCAGTGCCTGGCCGCCGCCCGCTTCCACCGCGCGCACGGAACCACGACGCTGCTGGCCAGCTTGGTCTCCGGCACGCAAGAAGAACTCTGCGCCCGGGCGGAGCTTTTAGCCCAGCTGGCTGAAGAAGGCGAGATCGCCGGCATCCACATGGAAGGCCCCTTCATCGCGGCAGCCAAGTGCGGCGCGCAGGACCCTTCGCGCATCGTGCCCGGTGACCCGGACTTCTTCCGCGCAGTCATCGCCGCGGCCCGCGGCCACCTGCGTTCGATTACTTTCGCGCCGGAAACGGAGAACGTCGACAAGCTGCTCGACGTCTGCGCGGAGCATGGCATCATCGCCAGCTTGGGCCACACCGAGGCCGATTACGACACCACGCTGAGCGTTATCGCCAAGGCTAAGGAGCTCGGCCTGACCGTGACTGGAACGCACCTCTTTAATGGCATGCCTTCTATTCACCACCGCGCGCCGGGCCCGGTAGCGGCCTTGCTCACCGCAGCGAAGGCGGGGGATGTGTCCGTCGAGCTCATCGCAGATGGTGTGCATCTTGTCGACGGCGCCGTGGACATGGCTCACAGCCACCGCGCCTTCGCCATCACTGATGCCATGGCGGCGGCCGGCATGGCCGATGGTGACTATGAATTGGGCTCCCTCCCTGTCACCGTGAGCGGGGGAGTGGCGCGCGTGCCCAGCGGCGCCATCGCGGGTGGTACCTCCACCTTGGCCCAGCAATTCGCCAGCTTCGCCGAGCGTCATGGACTCGGGGAAGCAGTTCGTTTTACCTCCACCACGGCCGCCGACGTGTTGGGGGAGAAGGATCTAGGCCGCATCGCGGTTGGCGCGCGCGCCAACCTGGTGGGCCTCAATGCCCAGCTAGAACCGGTACGCGTCATTGTCGGTGGCGCTGAATTCATAGACTCTTAAAAACACTCTCACTCGCATCAGAAAGGCACTCATGGAAATCCTCATCCGCTCCACCCCCGCCGACGTGGCCGTCGCCGCCGCCGATATCCTCGCAAGCTACGCCAACACCTCAGCCACCCTGGGGCTGGCCACCGGTTCCACCCCAGTGGCCACGTACAAGGAGCTCATCGCCCGCCACGAGCGCGGCGAGGTCAGCTTCGCGGGTAGCCGCGCTTTTCTTCTCGACGAATACCTAGGCCTCGCCCCCGAGCACGAGCAGTCCTACTACGCCACCATCCGCCGTGACTTCACCAGCCACGTCGATTTTGATGATGCCCTGGTCAAGAGCCCAGAGGGCAGCGCTGCCGACCCCGTGGCAGCCACCGCCGCCTATGACCAGGCGATCCGGAATGCCGGCGGCATCGATGTCCAGTTGCTCGGCATTGGCGCGAATGGCCACATTGGCTTCAACGAGCCCTCGAGCTCCCTGACGTCTCGCACCCGCGTGGTGGCCCTACATCCGCAGACCGTGCAGGATAACTCCCGCTTCTTCGACAACCTGGAAGAGGTTCCGCGCCACGCGCTGACGCAGGGTTTGGGCACGATTAGCGAGGCCCGCCACCTGCTCCTCATCGCCACCGGCAGCAACAAGGCCAATGCGGTACAGGCGATGGTTGAGGGGCCGCTCTCCGCGCGCTGCCCTGGCTCGGTGCTGCAGCTGCACCCGCGCGCGACCGTGATCGTTGATGAAGCCGCCGCCGCTCTCTTGGAGGACCGCGAGTACTACCTCTTCGCGGACCAGAACAGGCTGCACTAAAGCTCTTCTTTCCCCCTCTTCCGCTCGAAAGGACGTTTCAGACATGAAAATAGATGTCATGGGGCCGCTGCAGCGGCTCGGAAAAGCCCTCATGGGAGCTGTGGCGGTGCTGCCCGTCGCGGCGATCCTCAGTGGTCTTGGCTATTGGATCTCCAGTGCCGCCGGCCCGGATAACCTCGCCGCCCAGCTGCTCATTAGCTCCGGTGATGCGGTGCTGGCCAACCTTGGCTGGATCTTCGCCATCGCCATTGCCTTCGGCCTGGCTAAGGATTCCAACGGTGCCGCAGCACTCTCTGGTTTCTTGGCCTTCGCCACCTTCATGAAGCTGCTCGGCCCAGAGGCCGTGGCCGGCTACCGCGGCATCGAAGACCCCACCGCGCTGACCGGTGACGAGGCCCTGGAATGGGCCTCGGAAGGCTGGAACGCCGTGGGCGGCGGAAACGTCCTCTTCGGCATCCTTGCCGGCGTCATGGCGGCTTGGGTTTATAACCGCTTCCACGGCACCAAGCTGCCGGACTTTTTGGCCTTCTTCTCAGGCCGGCGCCTCGTACCGATCCTTACCGCCATCATCGCCATGGTGGTTTCCGGCATCCTCTACTTCGTGTGGCCGTTCATTTACAACGCGCTTTTCAACTTCGGTACCTCCATCCAGGGCCTGGGTGCGGCGGGCGCTGGTATCTACGGCGTGGCTAACCGCCTGCTCATCCCGACCGGCCTGCACCACGCGCTGAACTCCGTCTTCTGGTTCGATGTCATCGGCATCAATGACATCGGCAATTTCCAGGCCGGCCAGAAGACCATCGAGGCCGCCGCTACTGCTACCTCCGCCGCCGACTGCCCTGGCATCTGGGCCAACGGACAGTGCACGGTGGAAGGCGTCGTCGGCCGCTATCAGGCCGGCTTCTTCCCGGTCATGATGTTCGGTCTGCCGGGCGCGGCCCTTGCCATGTACCTGCGCGCGGATAAGAAGAAGCGCAAGGTGGTCGGCTCGCTCATGGCTGCTGGCGCCTTGGCTTCCTTCTTCACCGGCGTGACTGAGCCGCTGGAGTTCTCCTTCATGTTCGTTGCCCCGCTGCTCTATGTGGTGCACGCGCTGCTGATGG
Organism: Corynebacterium sp. HMSC074E01; assembly: GCF_001808885.1. Classification (NCBI taxonomy): domain Bacteria; kingdom Bacillati; phylum Actinomycetota; class Actinomycetes; order Mycobacteriales; family Corynebacteriaceae; genus Corynebacterium; species Corynebacterium sp. HMSC074E01. The sequence goes on along the minus strand of NZ_KV794850.1, from coordinate 29,226 downwards.
GCCTGTCCGTTTTCATCGCTTCCACCATGGAGTGGACCGCGGGCTTCGGCTTCTCCGCCGGATTCGTGGACATGCTGCTCTCCTCCCAGAACCCGCTGGCCAACAAGTGGTACATGCTGCTGGCGATGGGCGTGGGCTTCTTCTTCCTCTACTTCATCATCTTCTACTTCCTCATCGGCTGGCTCAACCTCAAGACCCCGGGCCGCGGCGAGGACGATGCGGTAGCAGACCCCATGGAGGATTCCGCCACCGGCGATGACAAGACCGCAGCCGATGCCGCCCGCATTATCGAGGGGCTCGGCGGCAAGGACAACATTGACTCCCTGGACTACTGCACCACGCGCCTGCGCGTGGGCGTCAAGGATCGCGCGCTTGTCGACGACTCCCTGATCAAACGCGCCGCCGTCTCCGGCGTCATCCACCCCTCCGGGAAGAGTGTGCAGGTCATCGTGGGACCGGCCGTACAGTTCATGTACGACGAGGTCAGCCACCAGCTGCGCCATGGCTCCCCGGCCCTGGCCACGGCGGGTGCCGCGGGTGCTGCAGCCAGCGTGCCGGCCAGCGCCAAGAGCGCCGCTTCCGCTGACGTCGACGTGCGCGCCCCGTTCGCGGGTGACGTTGTCGAGCTCTCCCAGGTCCCGGATGCCTCCTTTGCCCAGGGCATGGTGGGCGAAGGCTTCGCCGTAATGCCTGATGCCGTCGATGCCTTCGACGTCTGCGCCCCGGTAGACGGCACCATCACCATGGTCTTCAAGACACGCCACGCCTTCGGCATGCAGACCGCGGATGGTTTGGACCTGCTCATTCACATCGGCATCGACACCGTGGAGCTCAAGGGCGAAGGTTTCACCGCCCTGGCTAAGAAGGGCGATACCGTCCCCGCCGGCACGCCGATCATCGCGGTGGAGGCGCAGAAGCTACGCGAGCGCGGCGTCAACCTCATCACCCCGGTGGTGTGCCCGACGGCCAAGCAGGTCGCCGGAGTCGACATCGCTCGCGAGGGCCATACCCAGCCAGGCGAGGGTGCTGCAACCGTCAAGCGCAGCAGCTAGCCGGCTGGATTAAATCCCAGACACAAAAACTGCCCGAGTTGCCAAAAACAACTTTGTTCGCCTGCGGTTAGGAGCGAAGGTTTTGGCAACTCGGGCAGTTTGGCTCGGAGGGTTCTATGCCTTGAGAGGAATAGGCGTGGGCTAGTCGGTGCCGTGCAGCAGGCGCGGCACCACCTTGCCCGTGGCATTGCGTGGCAACTTGTCCAGGAAGTGGACATCGCGCGGCACGGAGTGATCGGCGAGGTTCTCGCGGACCCAGGTGCGGATGCTATCGGCAGTCACGGTGTTGCCTAGGGCATCGCGCGTGGTCACTGCCCACACGGCGATGCGCTGGAAGGTGGTGTCATCCTCCACGCCGCCGGCATGTACCTCCGCGATGCCCGGCATGGCCTCGAGCACCTCCGTCACCGACTGCGGGTGCACGTTCTCGCCGCCGACGATGATCATGTCATCCGCGCGGCCCACCACGTGCAGGTAGCCCTCGGGGTCGATATAGCCCAGGTCCCCGATGGAAATGAGGCCATCAACCTTGTTGAGCGGGATCTTCGGGTTGGTATAGCCAATGAGCGCGGTGGAGTTGGTCAGGTAGATCTCACCGACCTCGCCGTGCGGAACCTCATTGCCCTCCTCATCGAGGATGCGCAGCTTTGTGCCGGAGGCAATCTTGCCGCCGATGGTGGGATCCTTGGCCACCTCTTCCATGCTGGCCGTCGATGCCAGCGCCAGCTCTGTGGAGCCATAGACATTGCAGAGAATCGGGCCGAAACGTTCGTGGGTTTCCTTGACAATCTCCGGGGTCAGCGCGTGCCCGGCGGAGGCAATGAACTTCAGGCTCGAAGTATCGAAGCGGGAATCCGTGTCCGCCTCGACCATCTGGCGGAAGAAGACGGGGGAGGAGAGCAGGCCATCGAGCTGGTAGCGCTGGATATCATCGAGTGCGGCCGCTGGGTCAAAGACGCGGCGGGTGACAATTGTATTGCGCAGGCCCAGCGCGATGTTGAGGCAGGCCCAGCCCCACGTGTGGAAGATGGAGGCGGTCATCTGCACCTTTTGGTCCCCGCGCCACGGCACCGCATCGACGATGGAGGCGACCACCACTGGCAGCGTCGGCTCCGGGCGCATGATTCCCTTAGGAATGCCCGTGGTGCCGGAGGACATCAGCACGATATGCCCGTGCTTGGGCCAGGTGGGAAGCTTGTGCTTCTCGACGTCCCGCGGATTCTCTACGATCTTGCTCAGCGATGCCGCCTGCGCCAGCTCAGCGGGAATCTCCTCACCGGACTCGTGGCCAATGACGACGTGCAGGCCATCAATGGGGGTAGAGCTGTCGAGGCGGTCAACGAACTCATCGTCGATGACCAGCACGTTGATGCGGTTTTCCTCGATGCATCCGGCGAGCTGCTCGGGGGAAGAACCGACGTTGAGCAAAAAGATGTGCGCCCCCGCATAGCCCTTGGCGGCCAGCGGGGTGATAATGCCGCGGCCATTGCGGGCCATCACACCGAGGCGAATCTCCTCGAGCCCCAAAGAAAGCAGCCAGCGCGCGAAGGTACGAGAGTGATCGCGCAGTTGGCGGTAGGTGAGTGCCCCGTCATCGTCGATAAGCGCCAGGCGTTCTGGGCAGGTCAGATAGGCTTGCTCCACTTCGCGGGCGGTGGTGAAGCGGTAGCGCGCCAGAACCGGCGCGGTCAGGGCCACCGCCCGCGGGCCGCCGGCCGGGCTAATGAGGCCCGCGCGGAACAGGGAGGGGATAAAGCGCGCGAGGGCGGCGGCGTGGAAGGTTACATCAGAAAGCTTCATAAGGTTCTCATCGAAAGGAGGGGAAAAGAGGTTACGGAGATGGCGGACTCGCCATAATCAAAACGACAACCTGTTAAAGGTGTTGCTATTGTTACATAAGCTGCAACCGCAAGCGTAGTCTATTATGGTTTCGGTCTAGAACATACTCTTTTGGAAGGACGTTAGTCACGTGAAGTCTACTCAGCGCATCGCTGCTCTCTGCGCCTCCCTCCTCGTGGCGGTAGGCCTGTCCCAAGCTCCGCAGGCAGTTGCTGGTGAGCGCAACCTCGTCGCCTTTGGTGATTCCGTGCTGGCGGATCCGCAGCTGGATACATATTTGTCCTCGCGAATGGGCTCGTCTCAGCGCAATCCGAGCCTGAACTGCCCGTCGGGCAATAACTACGCCAAGCGCACCGCCGCCAAGCTGGGCATGCCGGTGGCGGACTTCTCCTGCTCTGGTGCTGTGTCCATGTCTCAGGGCCCGCAGGTGAACGCGCAGATCGACGACGCCATTCGCCGCGGCGCGCTTAGCGCGGATACGCAGCGCGTGCTCTTTGCTAGCGGCTTCAACGATACGTACAACAATGCCGGGCTTTCCGACGGCGACATGCGCGCCCGCTGGGTCGGCGCCAACGCGCCGCTAATCCACAAGATTCGTGCGGCGGCGCCTAATGCCCGCATCCAGATCGTGGGTTACCCGACCATCGGCTCGGGCGACCGCTACTGCCTTATCCACTTTGGCCCGAAGCCGGCCGACGCTACGGCGCTGCCGATGGTGCAGCGCTATGAAAACGTCGCGCAGTGGATGCAGGTGGACCTGGCGCGTGCTACCGGAACCGAATTTGTGGACATGAAGCCGATGACCTGGGATCGCGGTATGTGTGCCGATGCCGACAAGCGCCTGTGGGCGGGTCTGGTGGACTTCTCCGCGGGGCCGGGCAACCTGCCGCTGCACATTAATGCGCGCGGTCACGAGTTTGTGGCTAACCACCTTGCTAGCTTCTAGAAGCGCGCTCTTCTGACTTTCGGGCCCGGGCAACGTTGTCCGGGCCTTTCGCGTACCCTCGCGGACATGGCTGTTAATGAAAACCTAAATGAAAATAACTCTCAGCAAGGCTCGGAGGTTGTCCGCGGCGTGATTGCACGCGCCAAGGGCGAGCCCGTCGAGACCGTCAACATCGTCGTGCCCGCTCCGGGCGAGCACGATGTCGTGGTCAAGATTCAGGCCTGCGGCGTCTGCCACACCGACCTGGCTTACCGCGATGGCGATATCGAGGATGCCTTCCCCTTCCTGCTCGGGCATGAGGCGGCGGGCGTCGTCGAGCGCGTGGGCGATGCCGTTACCCATGTTGAGGTCGGTGACTTCGTGGTCCTGAACTGGCGCGCGGTGTGCGGCGAGTGCCGCGCTTGTAAGAAGGGTGAACCGAAGTACTGCTTCAACACCCACAACGCCTCCGCGAAGATGACGCTCGCGGACGGGGATAAGGACGCCGGCACCGAGCTCACCCCGGCGCTCGGCATCGGTTCCTTCGCGGAGAAAACCCTGGTCCACGAAGGCCAGTGCACCAAGGTCAACCCGGAGGCGGATCCGGCCGCCGCGGGCCTGCTGGGCTGCGGCGTGATGGCCGGCCTGGGTGCTGCTGTTAATACCGCGGACGTTAAGCGCGGCGAGTCCGTCGCGGTCTTCGGCTGCGGTGGCGTGGGCATGGCGGCCATCGCCGGTGCGGTGCTGGCTGGTGCCTCCAAGGTCATCGCCGTGGACCTGGACCCGGACAAGCTGGAGCTGGCCAAGAAGTTCGGTGCTACCCACACTATTGCGTCGAAGGACAAGTCTGAGGACGAGGTCATCGAGGCAGTCCGCGAGCTCACCGATGGTTTCGGTACCGACGTGGCTATCGATGCCGTGGGTATCCCGGTCACCACTCGCCAGGCCTTCTACTCCCGCGACCTGGCCGGCCGCATGGTCATGGTGGGCGTGCCGAACCTCACCAGTCGCTTCGATGTCCCAGCCATCGACTTCTTCGGCCGCGGCGGCTCACTCAAGTCCTCTTGGTACGGCGACTGCCTCCCGGAGCGTGACTTCCCCATGTACGTCGACCTCTCCTTGCAGGGACGCTTCCCGCTCAGGGATTTCGTAACCGAGCGAATTGGTCTCGACGACGTGGAAGAGGCCTTCGCTACCATGAAGGCTGGCAAGGTACTTCGATCCGTAGTGGAGCTGTAAATGATCATTGAACAGTTTGTAACCTCAGGAAAGTTCCGCCTGGATGGTGGTGAGTGGGACGTGGATAATAACGTCTACATCCTGGCCGCTGGTGGCGCGTCAAGCGATGCCGAGTGCTACATCATCGATCCTTCCCACGACGCCGAGCGCGTCATCGAAGAGGTGGGCCAGCGTACGGTCAAGGGAGTTATCCTCACCCACGCGCACAACGACCACTGCGAGCTCGCTCCCCAGGTGGCTGAGCACTTCGATGTGTCCATCTACCTGCATCCGGACGACCGCCCCCTTTGGGAGGAAACGCACGAGGATGCGACCTTCGTGCCGCTGGAGGATAACCAGCTCTTTACCGTGGGCGATAGCGACTTCGTGGTCTTCCACACGCCGGGCCACTCGCCGGGATGCGTGGTGCTCTACATTGCGGACGAGGCCACGCTTCTGTCGGGAGATACTCTCTTCAACGGCGGGCCGGGCGCTACCGGCCGTAAGTATTCCGACTTCGATGTCATCATCGAGTCCCTGCGCAACCGCGTGCTGAACCTCCCGCCGGAGACCCGCGTCCTGCCGGGTCACGGCGATGAGACCACCATTGGTGCTGAGGCGGCGCGCATCGACGAGTACGTCGCGCGCGGCTACTAGGCCGGCGTGCGGGCGGCCTTTACTCCTGCCACCACCGTGGCGGCGAGTGAAAGCCCGAACCAGACCCACGCATCCGCCACGCCCGCGCTGAAGGCGCGGGCTTTTTCCTGCACTGCGAACTGCGCATCCGTGCTTAAGACCGCGGGCAGGGTTGCGCTGCCATAGCTCACAATGAACAGCACGCCGATGAGCACGAAGAACGCGCCCGAGACAATGGAGAGGGTATTCGTGCGCACGGGGCCGAGGACCACCTCGCGCCCCCGCAGCCACGACCACGAACCCACATCGAGGCGCTCCCATAGCGCGGCCAGCACAAAGAGCGGTGCGGCCATGCCCACGGCATAAGCCACCATGATGAGCCCGCCGTAGAGCGCGCTGCCGGATGCGGCGGCCGTGGTGAGAACAGCGCCTAGGAGCGGGCCCGCGCAAAAGCCAGCGAAGCCATAAACCGCGCCGAGCAGAAACACCTTGCCCCGCGCCTTTCCGGACAGGGCATCCATGCCGGGGATGCGGAAACCACCACCTAGGGCGGTAAAGATTCCCAGAGCGATGATGATCCAGCCCGCCACCGTGATGACTTGGCTACGATACTGCGCCAGCACGGCGGCCAAGCCCATGCCGATGGGCACGAGCGTGGTGCACAGACCCAAAAAGAAGATCAAAGTATTGAACAGCAGCTGGCGCTGCGAATCGAAGGCATAGGCAAAGAAGGCTGGCACCAACAGCGCTGAACAGGGGCTGATCAAAGTCAGCACACCGGCGATGACGGCGCCAAAAATTCCGATGCTCATATGCTCACCCCTACTGCGTAGCCGCCTAAGAATGCGGTCAAGATAACCAGTGCGATGAAGACCCACACGATCAGCGGTGGTTTAGGCATTGGCCGCCTTTCCCAGCTGTTCCTGGATGAGTTGCTCAAATACCTCTAGGGGCTGCGCACCACTGACGAACTGATCTCCCACCACGAAGGCCGGGGTACCCGTAATACCAATCTGGGAAGCGTAGCTGGTGGCTGTCTCGATGACCTCGGCGTAGGTGTCATCCGTGGCCTGTTGGCGGAACTTCTGCAAGTCCGCAACGCCGGCCTTCTTAGCGAACTTCATGAAGTCCTCGATGCCGAATTCTGGGTGACCGCTGATGTCCTTGCTGGCGGTGTAGAGCTCGTGCTTGAACTCCTGGAACTTGCCCTGTGCCGCGGCTGCGCGCCCGGCCTTAGCAGCCTCGACGGCGGCGGGGCCGTTAACGGGGAAGTCATTCCACTCGATGCGCACCAGACCCTTCTCCACGTACTTCTTAAGGATATCCGGCTCGGTGACATTAGCGTGGCGGGAGCAGAACGGGCACTCGAAATCGGAGAACTCCGAAATCACCACAGGTGCATCCACCGCACCCACGGCGAAAGGATCGTTGTCCTTCTTGCGGTGTACCACCGTGATATCCCCCGACATGGTGTCACCACCGGGCCCGAACATCATCGGGTCACCCTTCCCATCGGAGAACTTTGTGCCGGGCGTGGCCTTGTCAGCATCCTTCGCCAGGTCTTCGGTAGGCGCCGTGCTCGTCGTCGTCTCCTGTGCTGCGGGAGTGCTTTCCTTGCCGGAAGAGGTGCGCTCCGCCAGCAGGAAGCCAATGATGATGGCCAAAATTACAATGATCACCAACAATCCCCACGCCACGGGGCTGATGGTGGATAGCGCTGATTTCTTCGGATCACTGGTGGGGCGAGAGGATGAACTAGGCATGCGATTACCTTAACGCGTTTAGGCTGGTTTGGGTGATGGCGGCTCCCGCCTGCGGGGCACGGTTGCTTAAGTACGTACGGATCGATCAAATAAGGCCTCAAATCCCGCGGATTCTCGGCCCTTATTTGATCGATATGTACCTCGAGCTCAGCTCTCTTGGGCGGCGGCCAGGAGATAACGGCCATAGCCGGACTTCAGGAGGGGCTCGGCCAGCTCAGTGAGTGCTGCCGCATCGATGAAGCCTTCCTCGAAGGCAGCAACCTCCGGCGAACCAATGACGGTGCCGGTGCGTTTTTGCATCACCTCGACGTAGGCCGAGGCCTCACTCATGGAGTCCACCGTGCCGGTATCCAACCAGACGTCACCGCGCTGCATGCGTTTGACGCGCAGCTGCCCGCGGCGCAGGTACTCTTCGTTGACGGCGGTGATCTCTAACTCCCCGCGCGCGCTGGGTTGGATGGACTTGGCAATCTCCACCACGGAATTGTCGTAGAAATACAGTCCCACCACGGCGTGGTTGGACTTTGGTGCGGCGGGCTTTTCCTCGATGGACAGGGCTTGGCCTGAGGAGTCAAAGTCGACAACGCCGTAGCGCTGCGGATCGGAAACCTCGTAGGCGAAGATGATGCCACCATCCGGGTGGCTGCACTCATTAAGCGCGGTGGAGAAGCCGTGTCCGTCAAAGATGTTGTCACCCAAGACAAGGGCCACATCATCATCAGCGATGAAGTCTTCCGCGATGAGGAAGGCCTGGGCTAAACCTTCGGGGCGGGGTTGGACCGCATAGTGCAGCATGAGGCCGAGCTGGGAACCGTCCCCAAGCAGGCGCTGGAAGGCGGCCTGGTCTTCTGGAGTAGTGATGATGAGGATCTCGCGGATGCCGGCCTGGATCAGGGTGGTCAGGGGGTAGTAGACCATCGGCTTGTCATAGATGGGCATGAGCTGCTTCGAGATGCCCTTGGTGATGGGGTAGAGGCGGGTTCCAGAACCGCCTGCGAGAATGATGCCCTTCATGGGCTTCAAGCTTAATGGAGGGGTCCCGCTCCGGGGTGCGGCGGCGCGGGCTGGCGAACATAACACTTAACTTCCCACATAACATAACACGTGGGAAGTTAAGTGTTATGTTGAGTGTTATGCCGGGTAAAGTCCCAGGTAGAGCGCCAAAGCGGCCCGCCAATTCATAGGTTTAAAGCCGGTTGCTTCAATCTTGGACAGGTCGAAGGTGGACTCCTTTGGGCGGGGTGCTTCGGGCCCGGCAATCTCGCGGTATTGCTCGGTGCTCACCGGCGTGACATCGGCGGGGTCCTGGCCCACGCCGGTGAAGACGGCCATGGCAATCTCATCGCGGCCCACGACGTCACCGGAGTTGGAGATGTTGTAGACGCCGTACTCGGCTTGGATCTTGAGCAGGTGGATGATGCCCTTCGCTAGGTCCTCGGCAAAGGTGGGGCGCCCGCGCTGATCATGGATGACGGAGGGCTTGACTCCCTTATTCGCCAGCGAGCGCATCGTGGACATGAAGTTGGCGCCATCGCCGAAGACCCACGAGGTGCGGATGACATAGTGGCGCGGGGCGGTCTGCGCGGCGGTATCGCCCGCGGCTTTAGACGCCCCATAGGCCGAGAGCGGGGAGGGCAGCTCATCTTCGGAGTGGACCTCGTTAGAACCATCAAAGATGTAATCGCTGGAGACGTGCACCAAGGTCAGGTTATTCTCCGCCGCAATGCGCGCGAGCTTCGCCGGTGCGGAAGCGTTGACCGCCCAAGCCGCGGCGCGATCGTCCTCCGCGCCGTTGACATCGTTATAGGCCGCGCAGTTGATGATGGCGGAGTACTGCTTCCACGGGCGTGCAGGCGGGTTGGTGATATCGAAGTCCTCGTGCCCACGGAACTCCACCGCGCCCAGACCAGCGGTGGGCAGGAATTTCTTTAAAGCGCGGCCCAGCTGCCCGTTGGCGCCGGTGACCAGGATGCGGCGAGGGGGCATGGGGGAGACGTCGGCAAGCGCGGGGTGCTCCTTGTCCTTGTCGGAGATCTCCGTCGGTTCCAGCGGCCAGTCCACCATGTCCAGGTTGACGCAGGTGTACTCCGCATCCGGGGACCAGTGGTCATTGACCAGGTAGGAGTAGGCGCAAGCCTCCAGCGCCTGGAAGCCGTTGGCCACACCCCGCGGCACGAAGACCGCCACGTCCTCGCGCAGCTCGTGGGTCACCAGCTGCCCAAAGGTGGACGAGCCCTCACGCAGATCGCACCACGCGCCGAAAGCCCGGCCGGAAGCCACGGAGACCAGCTTGTCCCAGGGCTCCGCGTGCAGCCCGCGCGTGACACCCTTCTCCGCATTGAAGGAGACGTTGTTCTGCACCGGCTGGAAGTCCGGTAGCCCGGCCGCCACCATCTTCTCGCGCTGCCAGTTCTCTTTGAACCAGCCGCGGTTGTCGCCGTGGACGTCGAGCTCCACAATGAGCAGGCCTTCGACGGCCGTTGACTGCACCTTCATGGCTATCTATTGTCCTTGCTTTGCGTAGTTGGCTTCGACTTCTTCCTTGCCCGCGCGCCACCACTCTTCGTGGGCGCGGTACCACTCAATGGTGGCGGCCAGGCCTTCTCGCAGATCCGTGTAACGCGGGGCCCATCCCAGCTCGCGGCGCAGCTTGCTGGCATCCATGGCGTAGCGCTGGTCATGGCCCGGGCGATCCGCCACGTGCTCAAAACGCGCTTGACCGTCATCCGTCGCCCCCATGAGCTCACAAATCATCTCGATGACTTGGCGGTTGTTCGTGTCCTCCTGGTCGGCACCGATGTTATAGGTCTCACCGATGCGCCCGCGGTCCAGGATGGCGAGCACCGCCTCGTTGTGGTCATCCACGTGAATCCAATCCCGAACCTGCTCGCCCGTGCCATAAAGCTTGGCGGGCTGGCCCAGAAGCAGGTTGGTGATTTGCCGCGGGATGAACTTCTCAATGTGCTGGTAAGGGCCGTAATTATTGGAGCAATTCGAAATGGTTGCCCGCAGCCCAAAGCTGCGCACCCACGCGCGCACCAGGTGATCCGAACCGGCCTTCGTGGCCGAATAGGGCGAAGAAGGGTTATAGGGAGTCTCCTCGGTGAAGTAGGTATCCGCGCCAATTTCCAAATCACCAAAAACCTCATCGGTGGAGACATGGTGGAGGCGCACATCGTGGCGACGGCAGGCCTCCAGCAGCACGAAAGTACCCATGATGTTGGTGTGGAGGAAAGGCGAAGGATCCCGCAAAGAGTTGTCATTGTGGGATTCCGCAGCGAAGTGCACCACGGTATCGGCCTGGGACACGAGCTTGTCGACGACCCTCTCATCCGCCACGTCCCCCACCACGAGCTCGGCGTCCACGCCGTCGAGATTGGCGCGATTGCCCGCGTAGGTGAGCTTATCCAGGACGGTGATCTCCACCTCCGGGCGCTGCTGGGCCACGAGCCGCACGAAGTTTGCACCAATAAAGCCGGCGCCGCCGGTAACAAGCAGTCTGCGCATGGTCTCCCAGTCTAGAGCATGCACTAATCACGGGACTGCCGGGATGAAGCGGCCGATATTTATAGCGGGAAGCGCGGCAGCTCCGGCTCATCCAACCACTGGGCTAGGAGCTGGTCGACGTCACTTGGGTTCTCCGCAGCCTTGCGCATGCGGCTGATGAGATCCTCCGAGCTCACCACCGAGTGCTGCGCTGCGGTGAGGTACTCCCGCACCGTGGCAAAGAAGGACTCATCACCCACGAGGCGGCGCAGCGCGTGGACGGTCAGCGCACCGCGCTTGTAGACGCGGTCATCGAACATATCGCGCGTCCCAGGATCGCTGAGCAGAATGTCCTGTTTCTTGCGGGCCAGCACCTGGTAGTGCGAGCGCGCCGATTCATGTGCCGGGCGGCCATGCGCGTGCTCGAACCACAGCCACTCGCAGTAGCAGGCAAAACCTTCGTTGAGCCAGATATCCTTCCACTCCATCAGGCCCACGGAGTTGCCGAACCACTGGTGGGAGAGCTCGTGCGCGATGAGCCGCTCGAAGACGTGATCACCCTTGACGTGGTTGGAGCCGAAGATGGACAGGCCCTGGGCTTCGAGCGGGATCTCTAGCTCATCATCGGTGATGACTACCTGGTAATCGGCGAAGGGATAGTGGCCAAAGAGCGTGGAATAGAAATCCAGCATTTCCTGCTGCTGAGCGAATTCTTCGAGCACCACCTGCTTGAGCCGGGCCGGCGCCCACGCGCGGACGTTGGCCCCGAGCGGGATTTCGATGTACTCACCAACTTGGACCGTGGCGAGGTATGTGGCCATGGGGTGCTTGACGCAGTAGTGCCAGCGCGTCATGGAGCCACCTGCGCTGCGGCGGGAGACCAGCTTGCCGTTGGAGATGACCACGAAAGGATCGTCGGCGGTAATGCGAATATCGTAGGTGGCCTTTGCGGACGGGGTGTCATCGCACGGGAACCAACTGGGTGCGCCGTTGGGCTGGCTAGCCACCAAAGAGCCGGAATCCGTCTCCTCCCAGCCGATCTCACCCCATGGCGTGCGCAGCGGGCGGGGTGAGCCACCATAGCGAATGTGCAGCTCAAACTCCTGGCCTTCCGCAATTGTGTCGGCGAAGTTCAGTCGGAGCTTTCCGCCGGACAGCCGGAACTTGGCCACGCGCGGCGCGTGCTTCGCCGTGATGCGGCGGGCCACCATGGCACCGCCGAGGTCGAGCGTGAGCTTGTCCACGTCCTCCAGTGCGCGAATATGGAGCACAGCTTCGCCTTGAAGCATGTTGGGCTCCACGCGGTAGGTCAGGTCCAAGTCATAGTGGGTGACCTCGAAGCCGATGTTGAAATCCACCCCCGTGTAGCTATCCCGGGAAGGCGCGGCGTGGCCGCGGGCGGACGAGATATGCGAAAGGGCGGTAGAAAGCAGCTTCATAATGCCGCTATCCTACCGCCCTGTTTGGCTTATTCGAAGCCAGGGGAGCAGGCACGTCACGCCGCGACGTGCTCCGCTCACTATTTAGGAGTTGAAGGCTTCCTCAAAGGTGGGCCAGGACTTCACCAGGTCCTCGCGCCAGCCCGGCCAGGAGTGCGTGCCCACGTTGCGGAAGTTGTAGGTTGCCGGAATGTTCTGCTTATCCAGCTTTGCCTTGAGCATGTGGGTGCAGTGGTTAACGGCCGCCTCAATGACGCCGCCTTCCACCTGCAGCTGAGCTGATCCCATGTATGCCGTCAACGGGCTGTAGCCCTTGTTGATGTAGTAGGACGGGGTGTCCTGCTCGCCCGCGAAGCCCGATGCGGAGGAGATGTACAGCTTGGTGCCGCGCAGCTTCTCGGAGTTCATCAGGGCGTCGTTGTAGCGGTTGTAGGCAGAACCCATCGGCCCCCACATCTGCTCCGGCTGGCCGCCACCGCGGTTCACTGTGAGACGCAGGAACTCGTACTCAGTGGGGTAGGCGGTCGCAGCACAGCCAGCGAAGGAACCAACTGCGTCATAGAAGCCCTGGTTGTGCTGAGCAAGCAGCAGCGAGGACGTCGCGGACATGGACATGCCGGCAATGGCGCGCTTATTGCTTGCGTTCAGACGCTCCTCCAGCGGGCCAGGCAGCTCCTTGGTCAGGAAGGTCTCCCACTTCTGCGGGCCCTTGAGGTACTTGCCGTTGGGCTCCTCCAACCAGTCGGTGTAGTAGGAGAAGGCGCCTGCCTGCGGAACCACTACGTTGACGTCCTTCTCAGCGTAGAAGTCCACGGCATCGGACATGTTCAGCCAGTCAGAGTCCTGCTCGGCGGAGCCTGCACCGTTGAGCAAGTAGACCGTCGGGCGGTCCGGGTTCTTGGCCGGGATAACAGCCAGCGGAATAGCGCGGCCGTTCATCGCCGGCGAGGTAGCCTCCAGCTTCAGAACTCGGGGGTCATCCTTGTATTTGTCATACCACTTTTGGCTTTCGACCTCCGGGGTGACTTGTAGGTCCGAGATAGTGGATAGGGCAGTGTCACCTGCAACTTGCTGTGGGGTGATGGTGGCAGCACCCGCAACGGGGCTGACCAGCGCGGCTGCGCTGAGCGCGCCGGCGGCGAGGAGAGAGCTAAGACGCTTCATAACGTTCCTTTATCAACGGTTGGTACGGCGATTGAGCTTAGCGCTCGGTCGCCTCAGTATCTACTGGCAGGGAATCAGCGGGGGCGTCGTTGTTCGCCTCTGCCTCATCCAGTTTCGCATCCTGCATATCGGCTTCGGCGTTCATTTCGTTAGCGCTCGTGCCCTCATCTGCTGCATAAGTTGCCGCTACCGGCGCGGAAGGATTCTCGGGAAAGAAGGCGCGTGCGAAGGTCGGCCAGGAGGAGTTGATGTCGTCATACCAACCCGGCCAGGAGTGGGTACCGGTGTTGCGCAGGTTGAAGACTGCGTCAACGCCCTCACGCTCCATCTTTGCCTTTAGATCATGCGTGCAGGCGTTCATGGCTGCCTCGATGACGCCGCCCTCAACCACGAGGGTGGAGGAGGACTTGAAGGCCTGGGATGAGCCCAAGGCATCAATCTTGGACGAGCCCAAGTCAGTTGCCCCAGCCAAACCGGAGTTGGCGGAAACATAGACCTTGGAATCGCCCATGTTGTTCTCGGTGGCGTTGATCAGGCCATCGTTGTAGCGGTTGTAGTCGCCGCCCTTCGCGCCCCACATCTGCTCGGTGCTTCCTCCACCGCGGTTCACGGTGAGCTGCGCGTAGAAGTTCGGCAGCGGGGCCGAGGTGGCAGCACAACCGGAGTAGGAGCCGATGGCATCGTAGAAGTTCGGGTTGTGCTGGGCTAGTACGAGCGAGGAGGTAGCGGACATGGACATGCCGGCGATGCCACGCTTGCCGTTGCCGTTAATGCGCTCCTCCAGCGGTCCCGGCAGCTCCTTGGTCAGGAAGGTCTCCCACTTCTGCGGGCCCTTGAGGTAGCCGTTGTTCGGGTCGGTCAGCCAGTCAGTGTAGTAGGAGAAAGCTCCCGCCTGCGGGATGACGACGTTCACGTTGCGGTTGGCGTAGAAGTACGGCAGGTGCTGCACACCCTTTGCCTTCGGATCGAGATCCTTGCCAAAGGTGGAACTAATCCAGTCCATGCCCTGCTCGGCGCCGCCGGCACCGTTGAGCAAGTAAATGGTGGGGCGGGAAGCATCAAAGGTGCCGTCTGGGGTGAGTACGGCAAGGGGAACGTCGCGGTCCATTGCGGGTGCGGTGGCCTTAAGAGGCTTCACCAACTCACGGTATTCCCCGTACCTGAAGACGTAGCCCATCCACTTCTTTTCGTCCGGGAGTGTGTTGATTTTGAGTTGGCTGAAATTGGTGTTTCTGTCGTTAAGGGCAACCTCATATTCCTCTCGAGACGGCGACGGGTTACCGGCCTCATCCTTGGGCAGGTACTCCTCGAGCTCGGTGTAGAGGTCGATATCGGAAATCTGGGATTCTTCAGCGTTACCGCGGATCTGAGCCGGGTCAATGTCGGATGCGCTGGCGATAGGGGATACAACGGCGCCGAGGGCTAAGGCTGAGGCCGCCGCCAGTGTGGTGAGAGAGCGCGCAATCTTCATGGAATCTCGCTTTCTTGATGATGAGCGGAAGTGTAGGGGCAAGTTTAAGAGATGCTCCGGACAAACCACCCTTGAAATGAGTAAAAGTACTGATAGGCGGGTAATTCAGTACCCCCGAAGATAAGGGTAGCGAGATTAAACATACCAAGTTATTAAAGTGAATGGTGGTATTGAAGTTGAAACCGTGTCATAATCTTTCCGCGCCTATTCCGGGGTTATGTAACGCAACGACAGTCTCGTTCGTTAGTGGAGCTAGGTACCGAGACCGCCTTTGGCGGCGGCCGCCTGCATCGCTGTGACCTCGCGGGAGGGGTGCCGCGTGAAGCCGCGCGTGCCGCTCAACTATCAATAGAAAGAAGAAGAATGAACTTTTTTGACACCATCCTCGTTTCCATCAACCAGGTGCTGGGCCAGATCGCTCACTTCGGTTCCTCCACGTCCTCGAAGGCTGCCCTGGACTGGGGTCTGTTCTAAGAAGTCTGCGGGGGTAGTGCCCCGCTTTCTTTCCCCTAATCCCCTTCATTGGGGGTTGGGGGTTTATTTATGCCGGGCTGCGCTCCATGTGTTAGGCCAGCATCAGAAGGGCTATGAACGTCCTGTGGGAATAGGTGCGGGGGTGGTGGGACAGCGAGCCTAAAGTTACGTATCCTGTAGAACGTGACTAATGAACACTTTGACGTTGTAGTACTCGGCGCGGGCCCCGGCGGCTACGTGTCCGCCATCCGCGCTGCCCAGCTGGGCAAGAAGGTTGCCGTTATTGAGAAGCAGTACTGGGGTGGTGTCTGCCTCAACGTGGGCTGCATCCCGTCCAAGGCTCTTCTTAAGAACGCTGAGGTTGCACACACCTTCAACCATGAGGCAAAGGCCTTTGGTATTTCCGGCGATGTTTCTTTCGACTTCGGTGTTGCGCACAAGCGCTCCCGCAAGGTTTCGGAGGGCATCGTCAAGGGCGTGCACTACCTGATGAAGAAGAACAAGATCACGGAGATCAATGGCCTAGGCTCCTTCAAGGACGCCAAGACCATCGAGATTACTGAGGGTGATGACAAGGGTAAGACCGTTACCTTTGATAACTGCATTATCGCCACCGGCTCCGTCGTCCGTTCCCTTCCGGGCGTGGAAATCGGCGGCAACATCGTGTCCTTCGAGGAGCAGATTCTCAACGATGAGGCCCCAGATTCCATGGTTATCGTTGGCGCAGGCGCTATCGGTATGGAGTTTGCTTATGTTCTGGCCAACTATGGCGTGGACGTGACCATCGTGGAGTTCATGGACCGCGTCCTGCCGAACGAGGACAAGGATGTCTCTAAGGCCATTGCCAAGGAATACAAGAAGCTTGGTGTGAAGCTCCTGACTGGTTACAAGACCACCGCCATTAAGGACAACGGCGACAACGTCACCGTTGAGGTTGAGTCCAAGGATGGCTCCAAGACCGATACTCTGACCGTGGACCGCTGCATGGTCTCCATCGGCTTCGCCCCGCGCACTGAGGGCTATGGCCTGGAGAACACTGGTGTCGAGCTCACTGAGCGCGGTGCCATCGCTATCGATGACTACATGCGCACCAATGTTGAAGGCATTTACGCCATCGGTGACGTCACTGCGAAGCTGCAGCTCGCACACGTGGCTGAGGCACAAGGTGTTGTGGCCGCTGAGGTCATTGCCGGCGCTGAGACCCAGCTGCTGGGTGACTACATGAACATGCCGCGCGCTACCTTCTGCAATCCGCAGGTTGCCTCCTTCGGCTACACCGAGGAGCAGGCTCGCGAGAAGTTCGCTGACCGCGATATCAAGGTTGCCACCTTCCCGTTCTCCGCTAATGGTAAGGCGGCTGGTCTGAATGAGACCGCAGGCTTCGTCAAGCTCATTGCTGACGGTGAGTTCGGTGAGCTCATCGGTGGCCACATGGTGGGCTCCAACGTTTCCGAGCTGCTGCCGGAGCTGACCCTGGCACAGCGCTTCGATCTCACCGCTGAGGAGATCGGACGCAATGTTCACACGCACCCGACCCTGTCCGAGGCTATGAAGGAAGCAGCCGAGGGTATCGGCGGCCACATGATCAACCTCTAAGCTCAAGGCGAAAAGCCAAAACAAGAACTCTCCCCCTCAATCCCAGAAAGGGTTTGAGGGGGAGAGTTGGTTTTAGCGCCGAAACGCTCCTGTCTTTAGCCGAGGAGCTTGGAGGACAGAGCGAAGGGTGCATTAACGATGGTTACGAGAAGGCCCTGAACCTGGCCAAGGAAACCGTTAAGGTAGCTGCTCATGATAGTGATCCTTTCGATAGGGGATATCGGTCATGTTCCATTATAAGAGATGCGACCCTGGAAAATCTATGAACTTTGATATACAAAATCATTCTAAAGCTTTTTAAGATCAATGTATGTGAGCTGCCAGGAGCTTAAACACCCAGCACAAGATGTGTAACAAGGACTCCTAGAGGAGATTCGCCCGCCGGAAAAATTCATCCCAACACTGGAGAGCGCTCCCCACAAAAGGCAATAAAAATGTTATTTGTGGTCTAAAAGCTTTCCTTTTGGGTTGCCCCTACCATTCGTGCCGCAAGGGCAGAGTTAGTACGGCGCAACCGCGGAGCGGTGGGCATCAATGACCAACTGCTCGTTGATGGCGGGGAAAGCTCGCTGCGCACAGTTCTGGCGCGGGCAGGTGCGGCAGCCGGCGCCAATCGGCGTCGCGGAAGAAAGGGTATCGAGGTTAAGCCCTTGGGCGTAGACAGTGCGATTGGCGTGGCGGGCCTCGCAGCCCAAGCCGATGGAGAAGAGCTTGTTGGTATCCCCGAAACGGCCCTGCGGGTAGCTCACCGTGCGTGAAACCCAGAGGTAATTGCGCCCATCCGGCATCTGCGCCAGCTGGCGGGAAATGGTGTTGGGGCGTGAGAAGGACTCGTAGACATTCCACAGCGGGCAGGTGCCGCCGGAGTTGGAAAAGTGCACGCCCGTGGCTGACTGACGCTTGGACATGTTGCCCGCGCGGTCCACCCTCACAAAGGTAAAGGGGATGCCGCGCTTGTTGGGGCGCTGCAGCGTGGAAAGGCGGGAAGCAATCGTTTCATAGCCCACGCCGAACACGTTGCAGAGGTACTCCACGTCATACCCGGATTGCTCCGCCTCACTATGGATGAGGCCATAAGGCAACAGGGTGGCTGCGGCGTAGTAGTTGGCGATTCCCCGCTTGGCCAAGTTGATTGAAGCATCTGAGGTGAAGGGTTCTTCGTCCACGAAGCCGCCAATAAGCCCACCCGCTTCCAGGAATCCCAGCTCGGCTGCCATGCGGAAGGCGCGCTGGCCCACGCTCAAACGGCTGGCCAGGCGAAGAGTACCGCTGTCCTTGTCAAAGCGGTGCAGCGTGCCATCCATGCGGTCGGTGGTGAGAATCTCCACGCCGTGCTGGGATGTGAGCCTGTCATTCAGTGCCTGCTCAATATCGCGGATGTGGAAGGGGGTGACGCCGAGCTCCGCGGCGATCCCCTCCGCATGGATGTCCAATTCATCGAGATAATTCTGCCGGGCATAGAAGAAATCCCGCACCTCGTCGTGCGGCATGGATAGCGCCTGGCTGCCATCCGAGCGGCGGGTGTCGGTGGCAAGTGAAAGCTTGTCACGAATGTTGCGGTAGCGACGGTGGATATCCACGAGCGTGCGGGCAACGGTGGGGTGGTTATAAACCAACTCGGACAATTCCTGAAGTTCCACGGGGGAGGGGCAGATTTCCTGGTCTTGTACGACATCCTGGATTTCTGCCAGCAGGCGTGAGTCATCATCGCGGGAGAAGAACGTGGCATCAACGCCAAATGCTTCAGTGATTTTCAGCAAGACCGGGACGGTAAGCGGGCGCACGTCATGCTCAATCTGGTTGACGTAGCTCGCTGAAAGTCCCAGCGTAGCGGCGAGGGAAGCTTGGCTGAGATCACGTTCGCGGCGCAGCTGGCGCAGGCGCGAACCCACGTATGTCTTGCTCATGTGAGCTAGATTACCTAGTGCCTTTCACTCATAACAATATTTTTGCAAGGAATGTGTGAAGTATTTTAACTCCGCTGCGAAGTGGGGGTGTTGGCAGGGTGCTGGGCGGGCAATGAAGGGTGGATACCAAGCGAAAGTTTGACACCTAAAGGGGTAGGGTCGTCACTCGCGCCACACCCTGTGACAAAAGTCTCAACCGCGAAATGTTTTCGCAAGGTCAATATTGCGTAAAGAGAAGTAATCAAGGTAGAGCGGCAAAAGGGATAGACCACCTAAGGTGATCCTTGCCTTATCTTGAATCTTTCGGTGGGCCATAGGAGGGGGAAGGGGTGCGCAAAGCAAAGAGATAACTAGTGGTCAGCGTGAAGTTCTGCGTAAGGTAAGGACGACTATGGAGGTGTCATGTCTGTAAAAAATCCTGACCGTGAAGCCCTCGCTCACGGCCGTATTACTAATGAAACGATTCGTCCTAAGCCAGGAATTCCGTCCTGGGCTTTGAAACTGACGATGGCAATTACCGGTTTGTTCTTCGCGCTCTTCGTCGTGGGGCACATGGCCGGCAACTTGAAGCTTTACCTGCCGGCTCATGACGGCCAGGAAGCCCTCGATGCCTACGGTGCATTCCTGCGCAGCATGGGTGACCCGCTGATTCCGAGCGGTCACCTTCTGTGGATCATCCGCATCGTTTTGCTGGCTTGCGTGATCGCCCACATTTACGGTGCCTTCGCACTGACCGCTCGCTCCAAGGCATCCCGCGGTAAGTTCAAGCGCACCAACCTGATGGGCGGCATGGATTCCTTCGCTACGAAGACCATGCTGGTGACCGGCGTCGTGCTGCTCCTGTTCATCGTCTTCCACCTTCTGGATCTGACGATGGGTGTCCAGCCGATCGCTCCGGAGACTTTCGCTCATGGTGAAGTGAAGGCCAACATGATCGCTACCTTCTCCCGCTGGCCGGTGACCATCATCTACATCGTTGCCATGCTCTGCCTCTTCCTGCACCTGACCCACGGTATCCGCCTTGCGGCTTCCGACCTGGGCATCACCGGTGCTAAGTGGCGCGAGGTATTTGTCATCCTGGCGTACATCGTCCCGGCCGTCGTGTGCCTGGCAAACATCGTTATGCCGTTGTCCGTCGCCCTGGGCTGGGTCAGCTAAAGGAGTTTTGAACCCATGACTAACGCGAATACTGAACTCAAGCGCGAGCACCCGAACTTCTCGCACCCGCAGTCCATCGTCCCGGGCGTTAAGCCGGGCCGCATTCTGGAGTCCAACGAGCCGCACGGCGTCCCGATGAAGGACATGTGGAGCTACCAGAAGGACCACATGGAGCTGGTCTCCCCGCTGAACCGCCGTAAGTTCGAAATTATCGTCGTCGGCACCGGCCTGGCTGCTGGTTCCGCGGCGGCTGCTCTCGGCGAGCTGGGCTACAAGGTGAAGGTCTTCACCTACCACGACTCTCCGCGCCGTGCGCACTCCATTGCTGCGCAGGGTGGTGTGAACTCCTCTCGCCACAAGAAGGTGGATAACGACTCCGCTTACCGCCACACCAAGGACACCGTCAAGGGCGGCGACTACCGCTGCCGCGAGTCCGACTGCTGGCGCTTGGCTTATGAGTCCATCCGCGTCATCGACCACATGAACGCCATTGGCGCTCCGTTCGCTCGCGAGTACGGCGGCACCCTGGCTACCCGTTCCTTCGGTGGCGTGCAGGTCTCCCGTACCTACTACACCCGTGGCCAAACAGGTCAGCAGCTGCAGCTGTCCACCACGTCTGCGCTCTACCGCCAGATTGGCCTGGGCAACGTGGAGCTCTTCGCTCACCACGACCTGCAGGACATCATCACCTACACCGACGGTGACAAGAAGCGCGCCGGCGGCATCGTGACCCGTAACCTCATCACCGGCGAGCTCAAGGCCTTCACCGGCCACGCAGTTATCCTCGGTACCGGTGGTTACGGCAACGTCTACCACATGTCCACGCTGGCCAAGAACTCGAATGCCGGCGCCATGATGCGTGCGTACGAGAACGGTGCTTACCTGGCTTCCCCGGCATTCATCCAGTTCCACCCGACTGGCCTGCCGGTGAACTCCGAGTGGCAGTCCAAGACCATCCTCATGTCCGAGTCGCTGCGTAACGACGGCCGCATCTGGTCTCCGATCAAGGAGAAGGATGACCGTCCTGCCAACGAGATTCCGGAAGAGGAGCGCGATTACTTCCTGGAGCGCCGCTACCCGGCCTTCGGTAACCTCGTCCCGCGTGACGTGGCTTCCCGCGCCATCTCCCAGCAGATCAACAAGGGTCTGGGCGTTGGTCCGCTGCACAACTCCGTGTACCTGGACTTCCGCGACGCCATCGAGCGCCTGGGCAAGGACAAGATCCGCGAGCGCTATTCCAACCTCATCGAAATGTACGAAGAGGCCATTGGTGAGTCCGCTTATGAGACCCCGATGCGTATCGCTCCGACCTGCCACTTCACCATGGGTGGCCTGTGGACGGACTTCAACGAGATGACCACCATCGACGGCCTCTTCGCCGCCGGTGAGTGCTCCTGGACCTACCACGGTGCGAACCGCCTGGGTGCTAACTCCCTGCTGTCCGCTTCCGTTGATGGCTGGTTTACCCTGCCGTTCACCATCCCGAACTACCTGGCTCACCACCTGGGTGAGGCCAAGCTGGCTGAGGACTCGGCAGAGGCCAACGAGACTGTCGCTCGCGCACAGGCTCGCATCGACCGCCTCATGTCCATCCAGGGTCAGGATCCGCACGGCCCGGCGTACTACCACCGCCAGCTGGGTGACATCCTCTACTGGGGTTGTGGCGTGTCCCGTAACGTCGAGGACCTCAAGGTTGCCATCGAGAAGGTTCGCGCACTGCGCAAGGAATTCTGGGCTAACGTCCGCATTACTGGCGACGCCAACGACATGAACCAGGTTCTCGAGTACGGTCTGCGTGTTGCTGACTACATCGACCTGGGCGAGCTCATGTGTATTGACGCCCTTGACCGCGACGAGTCCTGTGGTGCTCACTTCCGTGATGACCACCTCTCCGAGGACGGCGAGGCCGAGCGTGATGACGAGAACTGGTGCTTCGTTTCCGCTTGGGAGCCGGGCGCCGCTGAGGGCGAGTTCATCCGCCACGCTGAGCCGCTGTACTTTGATTCGATCCCGCTGATGACAAGGAACTACAAGTAATGAAACTGACACTTGAGATCTGGCGTCAAGCCGGACCGACGCAAGAAGGCAAGTTCGAAACCGTGCAGGTTGACGACGCCGCCGAGCAGATGTCCATCTTGGAGTTGCTCGATCACGTCAACGACGGCCTCATTGAGGCCGGCAAGGAGCCGTTCGCATTCGCTTCCGACTGCCGTGAGGGCATCTGCGGTACCTGTGGCCTCCTGGTCAATGGCCGCCCGCACGGCCCGGGGCAGAACACCCCGGCCTGCCAGCAGCGCCTCTTCCAGTTCAAGGATGGCGACACCATCAAGCTGGAGCCTTTCCGCTCCGCTGCCTACCCGGTCATCAAGGACATGATCGTGGACCGCGCCAAGCTGGACCACGTCATGGAGCAGGGCGGCTACGTGTCCATGGATGCGGGTACCGCTCCGGACGCTGACACTCTGCACGTCAACCACGAGACCTCCGAGTACGCTCTGGACCACGCTGCCTGCATCGGCTGCGGTGCCTGTGTGGCATCCTGCCCGAACGGTGCTGCTCACCTGTTCACCGGCGCCAAGCTGGTTCACCTCTCCCTCATGCCGCTGGGCAAGGAAGAGCGTGGCCGCCGCGCACGCAACATGGTGGACGATCTGGAGCAGAACTTCGGCCACTGCTCGCTCTACGGCGAGTGCGCCGACGTCTGCCCGGCTGGTGTGCCGCTGACCGCGGTTTCCGCGGTTACCCGCGAACGTGCACGTGCTGCTTTCCGCGGCAAGGACGACTAAGCTATAGTCATTCACAGGATTAACAGGAACGAGAGAAAGTTTCAGCCATGAGCGACCTCAACCCGGCAGTTGCTGATCACCACAGCGAGACCTACCCGGAGTTCTCCGGTAAGATTCAGGACTCCTACATCGAGGGATATGACCCCGTTTCTTACGGTGCACCGCACTCTTCTTTGCTGCGCACCTCCACATGGGTGGGCATGGGCTTGGTCCTCTCGATGCTGCCGGCAGCCGGCATCCTCATCTGGGGCCTCGGTACGTGGCTCTACCCGGATGGCACCGCTGGTGCTGACTACCAAATCAACATCATCGTCGGCGCTATCGCGCTCGTCGTTGTTGCCATCCTGGCCGTCGGCTCCGTCAAGTATGGCCGCCGCTACTACCGCCAGTACCGCAAGGAAACCGGCCGCATCAACTAGGCACCTCCTAGGACGTTGAACGCCTAAGTTTCTGTACTGACACCACCACAACCCCTACCTCCAAACAGGCACATGGGAGACCATGTGAGGAGGTGGGGGTTGTTGGCGTTTGGGCCTGAGCGGCGGCCCGAGTGGGGGAGGTGAGGGGCAGGAGAATGGGAGGCAAAGGGGCGCCAGAGCGGGCGCCGGCGCTTGGCGACGTTTCCCGCTTCCCTTCCACGATGAAGGGAAGGGAGTTCTCAGTCTGACGTATTTAGGGCCTAGTTGTTTGGTTAATAGTTTTCCACGGCGTACATCACCACGCTTTGATAGAAGTTTCCGTCCACAGGCAGTGACCGTTCCATGAACTCTGTACGGACGACCTCAAAAACATTAGAGCTTCCGCGCGAGACAAGGGCGGCGTCTAGCACCTGCGCAAATTGGTCTTCAACTTGTGAATTGCCCGCGTGCATTAACATCACGTCAAGCAGATCCTGGATACGACGAGCATGTTGAAATGCATCTGTTGCGGATACTGGCTCATTGACCAGACTTTCATCTGGCAGCGCAATACCATCCGCCTTATCCTCCATGGCAGCCACCGCCAAGCGTGCCATAGCGGCAGTCAACACACTCAGCGCGTCCTCACCACCAAGAATCAGGTTGGTGAACTTATCACTGTCAGCGCCCGCGCCTAAGACTGCAGTGAGTACCTTATCGCGCATTTTCGGAGATTTCGCGAGTGCTTCCATCGGATTCTTTGTGGCGAGTACTTCTACTTCATCGTCCTTGGCGAGTGCCTCCCATACGCCGTGGACCATGCGGGTATTCGCCGAGTTTGACATGTCGATCCCAGCAGCAGCGAACAACTCATTGACCTGTTCCACTGCTTGGCGAAACGCCCCTTGTAACGGATCAGCCGCGCCACCGGTAGACACACGCCCGTCGAACCCAGGCACCGGCAATGGTGCACGAGAATCCTCAGTTTTGAGCTCCAAATTTGCTGATTTATCCAAATCCCCAGTCACCGCTGTGGCGACAACATCCACGCCGGTGACGTAATCGTCCACGCGTTCCTTCTTACCTAGCTTGAGGTTGCGAACGAGGAGATCAGCGAAGATCGCACGTTTATGTAAACGCACATCCTGGAAGTCAATGAACTGGCTTAAGAAATCCCAAGCGTGAACGTACTTGACCAAGTTGGCGCGAAAATCCGTCGCTACGGCTTCATTCTCCTTGTTTCGAGTGAAGAGAGCATCTAGATAGAAATCCGTCCAGCGCGTCACAACGGGGTCAATACCGATACGGATGAGGCTGTCCTTCTTCTTCACGTCCACACCCGGGTCCATGACCACGTTGGCGAGGGCTTCCATTTCTCTCACGTCATAGAATTGCGAGGTATCCAGAATCCGAGCCAAATCGCTGAGCACGTTGGGATCAACGTCAGTGTCGATAGACGCTTGTGAGTAGTACGGCTGGAATGCGTGCAGGATTGTCTCGGGGTCATTGATGAAATCGACCACGTAGGTCTTGGATTTCTTCTTCACCGGAAGTGTGCGGTTCAGTCGAGATAGCGTCTGTACCGCCATGACCCCAGATAGTGGCTTATCCACGTACATGGCGGAAAGACGTGGTTCATCAAATCCAGTTTGATACTTATTCGCCACGATCAACAATTTGTAGGACTCACCATCAAACATCTTGGTGGTCTCCATGCGGCGTTTACCCTCAGGCGCGTTCTCATTATTGAGCGAGAATTCGGTGACAAGTTCTTCCACGTCCGGATCTTTCGAAACATTCAACGATCCGGAAAACGCCACGAGTGCTTCAAGCCCTCGATACTTCGGGTCAGCCTGGATTACGTCTTGGACCGCTCTAAACCAGCTGTATGCGCTCATACGGTCATCGCAGACCACCATTGCTTTGGCTGTGGACCCAAGCAGGCTGCGCACGTTGTTGTGGAAGTGTTCGACGGCAACTTGTGCCTTGGAATGGATGGACTTCTCGTGGGAGCGAACGAACTGCTTGAGAGCGGACTTGGCTTCACCAAGATTGACCTCATCTTCGCGCCCGAGCTTGTCCTCAATCCTGGCGTACAGGTTCAGCGAAATGTAGTTCTGGAGCACATCCAGAATGAAGTGTTCATCGATTGCCTGCGCCATGGAATAGAGATCAAATGCCACGCGCTTGTCCGGGTTATCCGGTTCGGGTTCACCAAACACCGCAAGAGTTCTTGCTTTCGGTGTGGCGGTGAGCGCCACTATGGTGATATTGGAAGAACGCGCCACAGCAGAGTCGCGTTGTTGCTGGAGTTTGTCTTTTTCGGCGCGGCTAAGCTTGGCTGGCTGGGGTGGGGTAAGTGCGTCATTGTGGGACGCGTCTACCATCGACGAATCTTCGCTAGTTTCGGAAGCCGCAGCGGCTCGCGACGCTGCGTTCGCGATCTCATCAGGCGTATCCGAAAGCGTCTCTAAAAGCGTGCGCGATGCCTTACCGTGCTGGGATGAATGTGCTTCATCGATAATCACCAGCCAGCGGCGGTTCCGCAATTTCGGAGAACGATCAATCGTCTGCGCCAGCGCGGGGAAGGTTTGCAGCGTACAAGATAAAATTCGTTTGCCCTGGGTTAGATAATGATTGAGTTTCTCCGACTTGGACGTGGCATCGTTGGTGATGTTGATGACCATGCCCTCGGAAGCCTGGAGTAGCGAAAGCCCATCAGCGACGTTTTTATCCAGTACAGTGCGGTCAGTCACGACGATGACACAATCAAACAGTTTCGTGCCGTCCGTGTGGATCATCTTGTTCGCGCGGTGCGCCATCCACGCAATTGTTTTTGTCTTTCCAGAACCAGCAGAGTGCTGAATGAGATAGCGCTTGCCTGTTCCGTTTGCGACAACATCGGCGGTGACTCGCTCTACAGAGCGCAACTGGTGGAAACGCGGGAAGATTAAGCGTCCTTCATTTCCTTTCGAGGACGGCTCCCACAGCGCGTAATCCTTTAGGATGCGCAACAGTAGATCCGGCGAGCAGACCCATTCCCAGAGATAGGAAACGTTATAGCCTTTCGGGTTGTCGGGGTTGCCCGCGCGCCCTTCTTCGGTTCCCTGGTTGAACGGGAGGAAAACCGTTTCCGCACCCTTCAACTCGGTGGTCATCAAGACCTCGCGAGAAGACACCGCGAAGTGGACAAGGCAGCGTCCAGGGTTGAGCAGCGGGCGCTTCGCCTTATTCGGTTTACGATCCTGCCTGTACTGACGAACAGCATCATCGATGGTTTGAGTGTTGTCTGTCTTGAGTTCCATCGTGATGACGGGAATTCCATTGACCAACAAAACAAGGTCAATTTCATTACCGTCACCTTTTTCGAAGTGTACTTGTTGGAGCACACGTAGGCGGTTGTCTTTCGCCTTCTCGATAACGTCCGTTTTCGCCGGGTCGTAAGGGAAGAATCCCGCCATGTCCGGGAAATTGACGGTGCCAAGATCCGTCTGGGTGAATGAGAAACCATCTCGCAAAGTGCCGAGAAGTCCACCATTGACTTTTTTTACTGATTCCGTCCAACAGCGGAGTGGAATCGAGCTCTTTTTTCAGGCGATTGAGCAGTCGGCGTTCGCGGGACTGACGTTCCGCGTCGTTCGCAGTCGGCGGGATAGCCCGCTCATATTTCTCGGGGTACTGGGCTTTCAGCCAGTGGAGCACGTCTTCAGGAAACAATCCCAGTTCGGGGGAGAAACCCTTGTCGTTGTCTCCCTTATTCCAAATCCAGCCTTGGTTATTGAGGGCTCGACAGATAGTCTCTTCCATTGCTTCTTCGTGGACTGGGTTCACCATGATTAGACCTCTTTTCGCCCGGTAACGACTTCAGTGATCAGAGCTGTCTTACGTGCTTTCAGGTTCTCGATGAGTCGAGTGGATTCCTCGATGAGGGAGTCCATTTTGGAGGTTTCTCGTCGCAATCGATCAGCGATCGACTGCTGCACTTCTAAAGCCAGAACCGGATAAGGAAGAGATTTGATGGAACTCACATTTATCCGCTTCAGAGTGGAACCTACTGTATTCATATCGACTGTTTGCTTAAGTGCATTGGATTGCAGAAAGTAAAACAGTAGACGAGAGTCGTTCTTTTCGTTGTTTTTGAAAATCACCACATCCTGCCCTAACGCAATTGGTGGGTCAGACTCCTTTACAATTGATGATTTTCCAACACTTGCATTTCGACTCATGATCACGTCACCTGGGGAGGGCTTTCGTTCGCCCTCCCGCAAGTTCGAGAAGGTACCGCTATCTGTTCGATTTGCACCATCCAAGATGAGATCCTCGGAACCGAGTTGCTCAATACTCACCAAATAGTTTTTACCACTGTCAATAAAAGGAGCTGTAATGTGAAGGCAATCGACTACCTTCCAGGAAAGTGCTAATGGTGCGACCGGGAAACCCGCAAGGAGGTTGTCGATTAGCATTGGCTTTCTAGCACGGAGATTCCGGACCAGCTCCTTGAACTCTTCGATCATCGCGTCCATCTCGCTGATTTCCTTATCGAGGTAATCCGCGATACGGTGCTGGGTCTCGAGATTGGGAAGTGGAATTGTCAATGACGAAACTACTTGCTGGGGAATCGAGACACGAGTAACTCCGTTTGCTCGCTTTTCCCAGTATTCGCCGGTCTCCCTAGTGAGCATCGAATAGTAGAGAAACTTTGGGAAAGCTTTTTGGGGATGAGCACGAAGAATTGTCAAGTGATAACCACAGACGAGCGAATCATGAGTTGAATCTACGTATGCAGGGATGCCGATATCATCCGCTGTTTCGGAGTCCTTTGTGATAATGACATCACCCTCGGACAACCGGAGCCTCTCAATCTGATCCGGGGAAGCGGTTGCTTTCATGAAAGCTAAATCCGCTGTGATTGTGTCGTTGTAGTAAACGTCCGTGTAATTGCACAGTTCGACAGCGGGTTCATCCGGCTTTGATTTCTTATCGACATTCGATTGCAAGATTGCGGAGATTAACCCCAACTTGCTTGGCTGGAACTCAGTCATCTGAACGTACCTCCCCAAACATTGCGTAAATACGTTCCAGGGAGGCAGCAATATCTGCGTCCAACTCTTCCAAGGAGCGCGACTCTTCCGGTTTGTAGAACAAACGGGTCAGTGGCAGTTCCGTTCCCACCTTCGCTAA
The DNA here is from genome assembly GCF_001808885.1 of Corynebacterium sp. HMSC074E01. Taxonomy (NCBI): domain Bacteria; kingdom Bacillati; phylum Actinomycetota; class Actinomycetes; order Mycobacteriales; family Corynebacteriaceae; genus Corynebacterium; species Corynebacterium sp. HMSC074E01. The sequence continues at coordinate 733 of NZ_KV794850.1, read as the reverse complement.
GGACTCATCCCACTGCATATCTGGTACGAACGGCAACACTTCACGCTCCATGTGCTCGGATACGTCTTCTAGGTACGGCACGCGCTCAATCACCTTCGAAGATGTATCTACAACCGGATTCCCCTTCTCGTCCAGGGATGCGGGCGCGTTCTCATCTTCCGCAGCCAATGATTTCATGATGTGGCGAAGCAGTGGCGCGCCCATTTTCACCCCGTGCGACTTGGCGGAAGCCTTCAGCGCTTTTGGCAGATCGTTGTAATCGCGTCCCTGCATCTCGCGGATGACGTTTTCGTGTTCTGGAAAAGCGGACTTGTGCTTCATGGCTTCTGAAACGGTCTCGTCAGTCACGTTTACGGCGTAGTGCGCCACCTTAAACATCGGTACGTCCCGGTACGTGAGCTCATCAGCGGTGACGATGAGGGAGTGCTCGGATTCCGCGAAATCCTTGTAAATCTTCGTAATCTCGCGGATATTGTCTTCTGAAAATTCGACCCGCTTTTGTCCCATGTTCTTACGCATCGGAGCACAAATATCGGTCGCGTCGATGAACTGGATCTTGCCACGGCGACGCGGTTCCTTGTTCTGGTCCAAAATCCAGACGTAGGTGGCAATGCCGGTGTTGTAGAACATGTCATTTGGTAGCGCAATAATCGCGTCAAGAACTTCAGTCCCGCCTTGTGCACCGATGAGGTATTTGCGGATGCGGACCTGACCCCTGTTTGGTAGACACCTG
>NZ_KV794849.1:0-216 GCF_001808885.1 Corynebacterium sp. HMSC074E01 | reverse complement strand
GATACCGACGGTGACGGCCTGACCGATGGTACTGAGATTGAGATCGGCACCGATCCGAACAACCCGGATACCGACGGTGATGGTCACAACGACGGTGACGAGGTCAAGGACAATAAGGACCCGAAGGACCCAGATTCCTTCCCTGGTGATGACACCGACACCGATGGTGATGGTGTTCCGGATGCCCAGGAGGAAAAGGACGGTACGGATCCGAAC
>NZ_KV794848.1:0-488 GCF_001808885.1 Corynebacterium sp. HMSC074E01 | reverse complement strand
GAGCCGAAGTATGAGGACACGAAGGTTGTTCCTGGTAAGGATGCCGAGTCGATTCCTTCCTTTGTGAAGGAGGATGAGGACGGTAACCCGACTGAGGAGAAGGTTGATGCTCCTGAGGGTTCGAAGTTCTCGATTCCGGAGGATTTCAAGGCTCCTGAGGGTTACACCGTCAAGGTTGATGAGTCCACTGGTGTTGTGACTGTGACTGCGGATCCTGAGAAGCTCAACAAGGACACTGTTGAGGAGTTCGACGTTCCTGTCACGGTTGAGTACCCGGATGGTTCCACGGATGACGCGAAGGCGAAGTTCGAGCTGGATACCGATGGTGATGGCACGCCGGATTCGAAGGACGACGACGATGACGGTGACGGTGTTCCGGATACCGAGGAGATCGACAAGGGCACGAACCCGAAGGATAAGAACGAGCGTCCGCTGACGCCGATCGAGCCTGGTGAGGACACCACCGCTGCTACGGTTGAGCCGAAGTA